>DATNNK010000289.1:0-6396 GCA_035601875.1 Casimicrobiaceae bacterium
AAACCCTAGCGGCGTCGTGCGCGGGTCGACTGCCACCGATCGACCCGGGGTCAGCGGCACGCCCAGCGCGCCCAAGGGGCCGCCATCGCTGTCGGGAATCTGCCGGAAGAATACGTAGCTGGGATCGCTGCTGAATACCGAAAGGCTGTCGGCGCTCGCGACGTTGGCCACCACGTTGGGTTCGGGCCTGACGCGCGCCGGTTCGGCCACCACCGGGCGCGACTCTTTCGGCGATGCCTTCGGCGACGAAAGCTGGACCCGTTGGGGATCCGTGTTTCCCTTGAGCAACAACTCGACCATACGCTCGACCTCGGGCGACAGCTGTTCATCGGCACCTTTCGCGCCGCTAGCGGTGCTTGCGCGTTGTTCCGCTCCTGCCGGAGCTTGCACGCTCCGAAGTCTCGGCACGATGCCGGAATCCGCGCTCCTGGCCGCGGTCGCTTCCTGACCGGCCTCGACATCGGGCAGCGGAATTTCGATACCTCTCATGAGGACGGTGTTAGCCCGCGTGCCACTTTTCGCGGCCGCGACCCGCACCGGCGGAATAAAAGGATGGCCGTTCTGCTCGGCGTAAGCGAGACGGATCATTTGTCCGTCCGGAAGGCTAACCTTTCCCGAGCCCTGTACCTGCATCGAATACAAGGCGGCAAGGTCGTCGACCCAGACGATGACGCGCGCTGCGGAAAGCACGCCGCGGTCGATCTGCGCGCGCGTGTAATACGGAACGATGTGCTGCCCTTCGACGCGAACACGCAGCTTCTTGTCCCTGATATCCGGCTTGGAATCGGCGAGGTCGAGGGTGTAGTCTTCCTTGCAGAAAGGACTGGCCGCGAGACCCGTGCACGCGGTAACGACAGTGCGACCCTCGATGCGTGCAAAGACCTGCGTGGTTCCGAAAGTTGGTGGAATAGTGCGCGAATCGAGATACAGCAAGTCCTCCGGAACGCCATAGACAGGATAGATGTACGGAGCGCCGTAGCGACGGCTGCCGCGCAGCAGCGGTTCGTAGTAGCCGGTGATGACACCCGCGGGAGACTGGTCCTTATTGTGAATTTGGTAGAGCGCAAACTCGCGCTCCAGGTAACGCCTGACGTCGTCATCGTTGCGCGCGTTCACCGCGAGCGAGCGAGCGCATGGTCCCGCCCACGCAACGCGGCTCGCCAGCACGCCGCAGCTCGCCCGGAATGCCTTCCACGCTTCCGCCAGGCTGTCATCGCGCCACCCGGGAAGGTCGCTGAAGCGCGAAGGCACGAAATAAGCGTACCTGGTCCAGAAAGGGTTCGGCGACGAAGGCTCGGCGGAGGCCGACTGCGCGACGTCACTCCCAAGCGCGGTTTGTCCCGATTGAGCAGACGCGCTTTGTATGAGTGGCATCGACGCGAATGTGATCGCGAACCACGCCACCACTGTCGCTATTCTTGCGGGAAACATGCTTCACCCATCAGACTCGAGTACCCTCCACGACAGTATATCCATCTTGCAGGGAGTTTCGGTTGTGCCGGAGAAGTGACCGGCTTGCATTGGATATACGTAGGATCGGGCTGCGCGTTGCGTGAAGAAGCCGCATCGGAACTGCGGACTATTCACGAGCCAACAGCCAATTTCCCATGAGGATGAAGGGAGCCCAGAAATAGGGATGAGCGAAAGCAGTCTGCGATCGGGCGACGTCGCGCGGCGCCGCGCGTTGTGAGTCGTCTATCGGGGCCGCCGGATTAGCGCAGCGGCAGAAATGCACGGTCGAAGACATGGTTGGCCACGCGGCGGCCTTGGGCGATACCTTCGCGCTTGTCAAAGGCCCAGTGAATGCCGAGATAGATCCGGCTCTGGCCATTCTCTTCCTCGGCCTCCGACAGCGACCGGAACTGCCGCGGCATCAGCGGTCGCACGTTTCCCTCGCGGTCGAGCGTCACACCGTTGAATTCGTCGGAGACAAACGTGAAGGCAATGTCGTCGCCGAGGTAGAAGCGGCGCAGAACCTGGAATAACGCGCCGCCGAATCCAGCGTGACCCGAAGGATAAGCGGGGAACGGTGGCGTAAAGTTTGGGCCGGTCAGATTGCTGGCCGGAGCGCCCAGCGGCATGAAGCTTGGATCAGCGACCGTTGCCGGATTGCCATCCCCTGGCAGCGACAGCGCCGGGTTCGCATCGGCCTCGCGAATGCCGGTAATCGGGCGCCAGTACTGGTAGAAGTACTTCGACTCCCAGATGGCGATGCCCGCGTCGGCCATTGCCGTGTTGACCAGCGCTAGCAGGCGGGTGAGTTCGAAGACGTCCGAGCCCTGCTGGTCGGCGATCTGCATCGCGATCTGGTTGTAGAGGCGCGGCGGCGCGCACAGGCTCGGCGTGCCGTCGTATGCCCAGAAAATGCCGATCTCGGTCTGCTCGACGGTACGACCGGTCCGGGTGACGATGCCATCGCCGCCGAGCGCTTTCGCCTCGGCGAACGCTTGCGCATACTCGGCCGAGGCGAGCGCGGGAGGCCGCGGCGCGCGAAACTGTGCGCTGCTCTTCATCACGAAAGGCGTGACTTCGCCCCAGTAGGCCCCGAGCGCGATCGGAACCCGGCTCACCGGGTCCTGGCGCCACTTGCCGGGCTCGGAGCTGGTGATGAACTCGATGCCGACGCGAGGTTCTGCGCGCGCCGACCCGTCGTGCGTCCGCAGGCTCAGGATCGCGGCGGCTGCGCGCTGTCCCAGCTCGATGCCGAGCTCCTTCGGCCGCCGGCCGTTGATGGCGTCGAGATCCTGCGTGAGCTGCTCGTCGAAGGCTGCTTTCTGCGACGGAAACAGGGCGCTCAAGGTGTCATGCGCCGCTTGCGTGATCGCGGCTTCCATCGACGTATTGCGCGCCGCGGCGGGAAGCCCGGTATAGCTTCGATAACGGCCCGAAATCGCGTTGACCGCGTCGAAGATGGCAATGTGCATGATCGCCATCGCGCGGCTTGCTCGGGCAGGTCCCAGCTGCTCTCCGAAGACACGCGCTTCTCCATTCGCAACCGGCGTGTGGTCGAGGCCGCTAGCGTCGATCGCGACTTCGTTCCAGTGCCTGGTCATTCCCAGCGGGGTCTTGTCGTGCCTCGACGGCCGCTTGCCCGGGCGTTCCGCGTAAGGATTCTCGCGATAGAGAGGTCCCAGCGCGTCTTGCACGTTATCAAACCCTTGCGCCTGCGGCACGAGCGCGTCGGACGCGCCATGCTGTGCCAAAGCATTACAGGCAATCAAACCAAACACGAACGCTGCGATAGTCAGGGTGGTGCGTCGAATCATGGTGTGCTCCCCGTTCGCTTCGATCCGCAACAGCTTGGTACCGCCGTTATTACGCTATGGCGTGGGTTGCATCGCACTCGCTGTCTGCGAGAACCGCGGATCACACGCTGCTATTGGTGCTCGGATCGCGGCAGTGGTTATTATGACACGGTCATGGTGAACAACGTCATTCGTCGCACAGCTTGAGAGGCCGCGGAAACTCTAAGAGCCTAACAGTCAGCCGCGTCCGCGTCGTCGATGGATGCGCGCCTCGAACTGTTGCAGCAAAAGGTCGATGGCGAAGCCGACGATGCCGATAGCGATCATGCCCGACATCACGATCGAGGTGCTGATGCTCGCCTGTCCCTTGACCAGCAGATAACCGATGCCGCTGGAGGCGACGATCAACTCGGCCCCGATCAGCGACTGCCAGGCGAGGCCCGCGCTCACGCGCAATCCGGCGACGATCGACGGCACGGAAGCGGGCAACAGCACCTCGGTGATGATCTGCCAGTGGTTGGCACCCAGGGTTTGCGCGGCTTCGATGTGCAATGGGTCGACGTAGCGCGCGCCACGGTAGGCGTTGATCACGCAGGGGGGAAAGGCGCCGGTGAAAATCACCAGCACCGGTCCGCCGATGCCGGTGCCGAACCAGAGTGCCGCAAACGGAACCCACGCGATCGGCGCCACAAAGCGCAGTGCATCGAATAGCGGCGAGACGATGCCGTCGAGCCAGCGAAACCAGCCCATCGCGAGACCCAGCGGCACGCCTATGAGCGCGCCCAGTCCGAATCCCATGCCGAAGCGCAGGAACGACGACAGCAGATGCTGTTGCAGCGTGTAACCGACGAATGGCTCTCGCGTAAGGTCGACGAACTTCGCCGCGACGATCCACGGCGGGGGCAGGAATTGCGGCGGCGCCCATCCCACTAACGCTGCCAAGGACCATACGCCGAAGAATATAGCGAGTCCCGCGATGCTCAGCAGGACCAGCTCCCGAAAGCCAAGTGGAGACCGCATCGTCAACGCGCCCGCCACGGCATCGCGCGCAGCTCGAGCCATCCGAGTGCGAGGGTGCTGAGCCCTCCCGCGACCGCGACGCCGATCATGCCGACGACGATCATCGCCGGAAAGATATCGAGCCCTGCCTGATACAACACGTGGCCCAGCCCGACGATGGCGCCGATCAGCTCGCCGGCAACCAGTGTCGTCCAGCAGGCCTGCAGCGATAGCCGAAGACCCGTGAACACCAGCGGCAGCGAACCGGGAAAGAGCACTTCGCGCACCAGCATTCGCCGGCCGATCCCCAGCGAGCTCGCAGCCTCGATCAAATGCGGCTCGATCGAACGTACGCCCGCATAGCTGTTGATGACCGCGGGTACGAAAGCGGCAAACCAGATTACCAGTACCTTGGCGGCGTCGCCCAACCCGAGCCAGACGATCGCGAGCGGAATCCACGCCAGCGGCGGGATCGGCCGCAACAACAAAAAAACCGGATTGATCAGCGCCTCGGCGCGCCGACTCCAACCCATCAGCATGCCAAGCGGAACGCCGATCGCCACCGCCGCCGCGAAGCCCATCAGCACCAGCAGAGAGCTATGGAAGAAGTGCTCGTGCAGCTTGCCGTCCGCGTAGCCGCGGATGGTGATTTGCTGCAAGGCCCGGGCCACTTCCGCGGGCGTGGGAAAGTACACCGGCGGTATGGCATGCGTGATCGAAGTCGCCCCATACCAAAGCAAGGCGAGCGCCGCAAATGTCGCGGCACCGAAGGCCAGCCTGAAAGCAGCCGATCTCCCGTCGCCCATCGGGCAGACCCGTCAATTGCTGTTGTTGGCGAACGCCTTGAGCTTCGGGTCCCGATCGACCATGCGCATGTACTCGTCGGTAATGTATGCCGAAGTCGCCGGCGCTTCCGCGATCGAGCCCGAGCTTTTCATGAACTCGCCGATCTGGGTCAGCCACTTGTCGACATCGGAGGTTCCGGTCGCGCGATCCATGATCTTCAAGTGTCCGGCGAGATCGAAAGTCGGGCGCGTATCGAACTCCTTGCGCATCGATGCTTCCGAGATGGTCACGCCACCCAGCTCGTAGAACTTTTTCATCATCGCGATCGCCTCGCTGCGATGCGCGTTCATCCATTTCCACGCGCGCAGATAGACTGCGAGGAACTTGGCGACGTCTTGTGGATGTTCCTTCGCATAGTCGGCACGCACGACCAGCGCACCCGGGATCACGGTGCCTGTTTCCTTCCCCGAGCAGATGACTTTCGCGCCCGCCTTCTCCTCCATCGTGTAGATGTTCGGGGCCCATAGCCCGCCTAGATCGGCGTTGTTGGACGACATCGCGGAGATGATTTCCGCCTGGCCCATGCTCTTGATCGTGACGTCGGCCTTCTTCAATCCCCACGTCGCAAGACAGGACTGGACCGCGTAGTCACCGGTCGAGTTCGCGGTGAGTACGATCGTCTGGGCTTTGATCGATTGCGGATTCTTGATGAAGCCGTCGGCCTTGGCGGCGGTCGCGACCAAGGCGTTGCCTGCCGACTCGTCATTGGTGAGCCCGATGGTGAGCAGGTTGAAACGGGCAGCGCCCAACACCGCGGGTACCGAGCCGGTGCCGCCGACATCCCAGGATTTCGACGCCGACGCAGCGATCTGCGGAACCCCGGCCGGAAAAGTGCTGAATGTCGGCTTGAGCCCGAGCTCCGCCCACCAGCCCTGCTGGTCCGCGACATAGAAAGGCAGCGCCCAGTAAAGCGCCGGCTGATAGCTCACTTTGATTTCCGTGACTTGCGCATGAGCGAACATCGCGACTACTGCGAGCGCAGTCACGCAAAGCAGTTTTGGTGTTGCCTTTATCATCGCTTCCTCCTGGTGGCTGGGAAAACTTACCGAGGGTTACCAAAATGACAGACAGCTTCCGCAAAACTCGCGTCATCCCCTCTCATTTCGGTAACTGAGTGGGGATCCAATTTGCCGTCAAAAGACACTGTATTCCCGCTTTCGCGGGAATGACGATATGAGGTTTGCGGGCGTCGCGCACTTTCGCAATGTTCAATGATGCTCATTCGGCGCCTGCTGCTCACGCAGCAGCCGCCAGATGCGAGTCCTCAAATTCACGAACGACGCTTCGTCCATGACTTCCTCGATGC
>DATNNK010000290.1:0-3138 GCA_035601875.1 Casimicrobiaceae bacterium
CATGCCGGCCCATCACCTCGAGCACGAAAATGCGGGTCGACGTCTTGGCCATCGACGCGACATCGAACGCGGCTTCGCGCATCGAGACCGCGACGTACTTGGCGACCGACGCGAAACCCGGACAACAATCGGTGACAGGAAGATCGTTGTCGACCGTCTTGGGCACATGCACCGCCACGATCGGATAGCCGAGCCGAGCGGAAATTTGCGACACCTTGAGGCAGGTGTCGGCAGAATCGTTGCCGCCGTTATAAAAAAAATAGCCAATGTCATGGGCGCGGAAGACCTCGAGCAGCCGCTCGTATTGCGCGCGATTCTTGTCGATGCTGGCGAGCTGATAGCGGCACGAGCCGAAGGCGCCGGCAGGTGTGTGCATCAGCGCCGCAATCGCAGCCGATGTTTCAAGGCTGGTATCAATCAGGTCCTCGGTCAGCGCGCCGATGATGCCATTGCGGCCGGCGTAGACCTTGCCGATCCGGTCCTTGTGCTTGCGCGCAGCCTGGATCACTGCGCAAGCGGTGGCGTTGATCACCGCGGTCACTCCGCCGGACTGAGCATAGAACGCATTTCGCTTTTGCATGCGTCGGCCTCGGGAGACTCAATAAAGGAGACGATCGGTCAGCGGTTCGGGTCGCAGCGCGAACATCGGCCGATTCAGCTTTTCAGCGCCGCAAACACCGCCGTCCGGATCGCTTCCACCGGCCCGGTGCCGTCGATCTTGCGGTATTTCGGCGCACTCGGATCGCCGGAGGCCGACCACTTCGTGTAGTACGCGACCAAAGGCTCGGTTTGCTGATGATAGACCGCGAGGCGCTTGAGAACCGTTTCTTCCTTGTCGTCGTCGCGCTGGATCAACGGCTCTCCGGTCACATCGTCGCGGCCGGCGACCTTCGGCGGGTTGAACTTGACGTGATAGGTGCGGCCCGATGCCGGATGCACACGCCGCCCGCTCATGCGCTCGACAATGAAGGCATCGGCAACATGGAGCTCAAGCACGTAGTCGAGCGGCACCGGTGCATTTTTCATGGCCTCGGCTTGAGGGATGGTGCGCGGAAATCCGTCGAACAGGTAACCGTGCGCGCAGTCCGGCAGTTTCAGCCGCTCGAGGACCAGACCGATGATGATGTCGTCGGAGCACAGCGCACCCGAGTCCATCACCTTTTTGGCGGCAAGCCCGAGCGGAGTCCCCGCCTTGACCGCGCAGCGCAGCATATCGCCGGTCGAAATCTGCGGGATTCCGTAGGCCTCCGTCACGAAGGCTGCCTGGGTCCCTTTGCCTGCGCCGGGCGGGCCGAGCAGTATCAGTCGCATAGTGTGCGAATCGTGCGTGGAAAGAGCGTCTGGAATGCCCGTGGGTAAAGCTCATTGCTTCCGGCACGGCGGGAAGGTCGAGTCATGAACGCCCGGCGATTCTGTCCGGAATCGCGGCAGCGGTCAAACGGGCGCGGCGGCAAACCATGCGCGCACCCGTTCGAGATCCTCCTCCGTGTCAACGCCCGGCGCCGGCGCGCCGCGGGTGATGCTGACGATGATCCGATGTCCGTGCCAAAGCGCACGCAACTGCTCCAGCGCCTCGAAGCGCTCGATCGTCGCCGGCGAGAGCGATGGGAAATGGCGCAGAAAGCCAACCCGGTAGGCGTAAAGGCCATAGTGGCGGTACAGGGGCATACCGGGAGGAATTTTTTTCGGCGCCACGGCAAAATCATCGCGCGCCCACGGAATCGTGGCCCGGCTGAAGTAGAGCGCGTAACCGTCGCGGTCGAGCACGACCTTGACCACGTTTGGATTGAACGCCTCGGCAGGGTCGTCGATCAGGTGACATGCAGTTGCGATCGCCGCGTCGGCGTGCGCGGTTAGCGTGTCGGCCACAGTGCGGATCAGCTCAGGCTCGAGGAGCGGCTCGTCGCCCTGAACGTTGACGACGATCGCCTCGTCGTCGAGCCCAAGCTGCGCAGCGGCTTCCGCCAGACGATCGGTTCCGGTCGGATGCGAGCTTCGCGTCATCAACACATCGATGCCATGATCGGTAACTGCTTCCCGGATGCGCTCATCGTCGGTGGCGACGACGACGCGCGCCGCGCCGCTGGCACGCGCGCGCTCGGCAACGCGCACGATCATCGGCTTGCCCGCGATATCCAACAAAGGTTTTCCCGGAAGACGGGTCGACGCGTAGCGCGCCGGAATCAGGACCGTAAACATCTCAGCGAAGAAAGCAGCGTCGGATCTGCCGCTGTGCGCAACCCGGAATGGCTCGCACCGCACCGGGGCTGCGCCCTTCGCTGCCCTCCCTCATCTGCTTCTCACTCGTATTCGGCGGGTTCCAGCCTGCGCGCTTCTTCCTCTAGCATCACGGGGATGCCGTCGCGAATCGGGTACGCAAGGCGCGCCGACTTGGACACGAGCTCCTGCCGCTGTCGATCATAAACCAGCGGTCCCTTGGTCACCGGACAGACCAGCATCTCAAGCAGCTTGGAATCCACGGAGTTTCCCCTCGATGAGCGTCACCAGTGAAGCGTCGACGACCGCGCGGACCGGCAGCGTCCAGCAGCGGTCATCCACGAACGCGACGCATTTTACCGCATCTTTCTCGGTCATCAGGATGGCGGTCGCTTCGGAAAGCGCGAGATCGGCCGGCGTGAAGCGATAATGGTCCGGGAAGGCGTGACACGTTGGGTCGATGCTGAGCGATCGTAGGTGATCGAAAAATCGTTGCGGATTGCCAATGCCGGCGAGCGCATGCACTCCCGGCCTGCGAAACGACGCCGCGGTTGCAACGATCGCGGGGGCATCGACCCGTACGAACGAGTCGCCGGAAAAAACCATGGTCGATTGTCGCGCAGAAATTCGCGTGGGAGGACATCCAGGGGCACTGATGAGGCGCACCACCGCATCGACCTCGTCCAGACGCGACGCGGGTTCCCTCAACGGACCCGCGGGCAGCATGAAACCGTTGCCCAAGCCGCGGCTCGCGTCGACGACCGCGATCTCGACCGCGCGCGCCATCGCGTAGTGCTGCAATCCGTCGTCGGCGATGATGACATTGCATTCACCGTGCGCGGCAAGGAGCGAGCGCGCCGCGGCGGAGCGGTTGCGTCCGACCCAGACCGGCAGCCCCGTCCGTGCAAGCAAGACCGGCTC
>DATNNK010000291.1:0-12038 GCA_035601875.1 Casimicrobiaceae bacterium
CAGATAATCGCCGAATCGCCAATAGTTCAGGTTGTGTCGGCACTCGTAGCCGGGACGGGCGTGCGCCGAGGTTTCATAGTGGACGTAGCCGGACGCGCCCAGCTCGGCATCGACCAAGTCTCCGATGTCCGCGGACAGCTCTTCGTCTGGAAGCTTCGGCGGATGACGATGGAACAAGGTGTTCGGCTCGATCGTCAGATGATAAAAGGAGAGATGCGGCGGCGCGATGTTTAGCGTGGCCGCGACGTCGGCGCTCGCGTCGGCAAGCGTCTGGCCCGGCAGCGCATACATTAGATCCAGATTCACCTTGCCGAAGATTTCGAGCCCGGCAAGCGCGGCCTCCCGGGCTTCGTGCTGGTCGTGAACGCGTCCAAGCGCGCCGAGAAACCGCGCGTCGAAGCTCTGCACGCCAAGCGAGAGCCGGTTGATGCCCGCGGCCTTGAACCCCGCGAACTTCGCCCGCTCGAACGTTCCGGGGTTCGCTTCCAGCGTTATTTCTGCATCGGGCAGAATCGGGACGCGCGCGCGCACGCCCGCAAGAATGGCATCGATCGACTCCGGCGAAAAAAGACTGGGCGTCCCGCCGCCCAGGAACGCGCTGACGATGCGGCGTCCCCAGATCGACGGCAGCGCGAATTCCAGGTCGCTCATCAGTGCAGCGATATAGCGCGCCTCGGGAACCTCGCCGTGGCCCTCGTGCGAGTTGAAATCGCAGTAGGGGCATTTCTTCAGGCACCACGGAATGTGTATGTAAAGCGCAAGCGGCGGCAGAGCGTCGAATCGCGGCGCGGCGAGGGTAGGCTTGAGCACAATGCTCATCGCATCGATTCCAGGCGCGCGACCAGCGATCGGATCGCCTTGCCGCGATGCGAAAGCTCGTTCTTCTTTTCGAGCGGGAGCTCGGCGCCGGTGAGGCCCGTTTCGACATCGAGAAAATGAGGGTCGTAACCGAAACCGCCGCTCCCGCGCGGCAGATCGATGATCGTTCCCTCCCACCGGCCCTCGGCTAGTATCGGCTCGGGATCGTCGCCATGGCGCATGAGCGCGAGCATGCAGTAATAATGCGCGCGGCGATCAGCGACACCCGCGAGCTTTTCGACCAGCTTGGCGTTGTTGCGCGCGTCGGACGTAGGCTCTCCTGCGAAGCGCGCCGACTGGACGCCGGGCGCGCCGTTCAGCGCGTCGACGCATATGCCTGAGTCATCGGCAAGCGCAGGCAGGTGCGCCAGACTGCTGGCGTGCCGCGCCTTGGTAAGGGCGTTTTCGACAAACGTGTGATGAGGTTCGCTGGTTTCCGCGATGCCGAGCTCGGCTTGAGCGATCACTTCGATTCCCAGTGGTGTCAACAGGCGCCGGAATTCACGCAGCTTGCCGCTATTGCCCGAGGCGAGCACGAGGCGCCGGATCATGATCCGGTCATCAACGTCGCCGCGACGACCAAACCACGCCCCGTGCTCATATCATCTCCAGCGCCGTTTTTTGCACCCCGATCAACTCACGGATACCGCGCTCCGCGAGCACGGTCAGCGTATCCATTTCCAAGCGCGAAAAGGTCGCGCCTTCCGCGGTGCCCTGAATTTCGACGAAGCCGCCCGCACCGGTCATGACCACGTTCATGTCGGTGTCGCAACCGGAGTCCTCGTCATAGTCGAGATCGAGCATCGGAATGCCATCGACGATGCCGACCGACACCGCGGCGACGAAGTCCCTGAGCGCCGGCGCCTCCGCGTCGAGTAAGCCTTGCGCCTTGCACCATGCCACGGCGTCGTGGAGGGCGACGCAGGCGCCGGTAATCGACGCGCAGCGCGTTCCACCGTCCGCCTGAAGCACGTCGCAATCGATGCGGATGGTGCGTTCACCCCATTGCGAAAGATCCGCGACGGCGCGCAGGCTGCGTCCGATGAGACGTTGGATTTCCTGGGTGCGGCCGCTTTGCTTCCCCTCGACGGCTTCGCGACGCATGCGGGTGTTGGTCGCGCGCGGCAGCATTCCATACTCTGCCGTGAGCCAACCGCCACCCTTGCCCTTGAGAAAGGGCGGCACGCCCTCTTCCACCGAGGCCGTGCACAATACGAGCGTCTGGCCGCACTCGATCAGCGCCGAGCCTTCGGCGTGTCGCGCATAGTGACGCGTGATCGAGAGGCCGCGCAATTGGTCGGCACGGCGGCCGCCTTGGCGGTTGATCATTGCGATCCCAAAGGATTGGATTATAGCGGCAGCGAGATATGTGGGTTCAGGCCACTTTCTACAGCGCGTGGCGCAATCGCCACCACGCTGCGGTCGCCGCGAGGCCCTCGTCCAGCGTATACGGCTGCGACCATCCGGCGAGGTCGCAAAATTGCCGCGCGTCGACTTCCAGCGATCCGAGCAAACGCGCGGCGGCTGCGCGCCTGCCCGCGAGCGTGGCACCGGCACGCAACAAAGGGGCCGGCAGATGAAATAACCGGGCGGGCACGCCAAGCGCATTGCCGATCCGCCGCGCCAATTCGGAGGTCGACACGGTTTCATTGTCGGCGATCGGCAAGGTCTGGCCCGCCAGCGCCGGAACGGTCAACGCCACGCCGATCGCGCTGACCGCGTTGTCGACGTTGAGCAGGCTGCGACGATTGCCGATGCCGGCAAGCGGCAGCCTCCGGCGCGCGGCAATCGCCTCCATCAGCGTCAGAAAATTGCCCTTGACTCCCGCGCCATAGGTAAGCGGCAAGCGCAGCACCACGCCTTCGAGGGCACTTCCCGCGCAGGCCTGCCACAACACGCGCTCGGCTTCGGCTTTGCTTTGCGCGTAGGCGTCGCGCGGCGCAGCGGGATCGCCGGCGCGAAAAGGTCGTCCTTTGCGCGTCGACTCGCCAAAGACCTTGACGCTGCTCGCCAACACGATCCGTCGCACCTTCGCGCGTACCGCGGCATCGCACAGCCGCCGCGTGACGTGCACGTTCGCGACTAGGTAGGGCGTGGGATCGTCCGCCTCAGAGGCCTTGAGCGGCTTCTGCACATGGGCACGACCGGCGAGATGGACGATCGAGTCGACGCCGGCCAAGGCTTCGTCCCAATCAGCCGCGGCAAGGTCGCCGACGACAGCCGCACCGGCATCTCGGCCGTTAGCGCCAGGCGTGCGCACGGCCGTGACATAAGGTACGCCCGTTGCCGACAGATACCTGCAAAGGGCATGGCCAATGAATCCGTGCGCGCCGGTTACAAGCACCTTGCCACGAATCGGCGGCGTCACAGCCACTTCCAGCCATGTTTGTTGAAGAAGCGCGCCGCGCTGCGCACGAAATATCCGACATGGCGCGGCCCTTTTCCGGTGGCGCCGCCGCCGTGATGGACGATTCTCACTCTGGGAACATATGCGCTTCGGGTCACGCGGTTGAGGCGTACGCTCCAGTCGAAATCCTCGAAATAAAGGAAGAAGCCCGGATCGAAGCCGCCGGTCGCTTCGATCGCCTTGCGGCGCACGAACATGAACGAGCCGCTCATGGCCGGAATAGGCGAGATCGTCTCATCAAGCGCGACGCGATCGACCAGATCGCGCATTTCGTAATGGTCCAGCCGCTTGCGGAACAATCGCCTCAATGCACGCGGAGCGAACCCGCGCAGCGCAAGATCGAACACCGTCGGATAACGCTTGCAGACATACTCCCGCGTGCCGTCTTCGCGGCGAGATGCCGGCGCCAGCACGCCTATCTCCGCGTGCTCGCCGAGATACCTGAACGCACTCGGCAACGCGTCAACCGCGAGCTCGACATCCGGGTTGAGGACAAGGTGATAGTTCGTGTTGCCGCCGTGCATGACCAGATTGTGGGCCGCTCCATAACCGATGTTGGCGTGACCGTGGAGATAATTCATGGTGACGTCGACATCGCGGAAGACCTTCCGCGCCACCGTGATAACTGCCGAAGCGCTCGCACGAGTGCCGGTGTTGTCGATCAACACTACGTTCGCGGCGCGCATGAGCTCCTGCTCCCGCGCCGCGACGAGCGACGCCGCGAGGGTGCGCAGCGTACGGTCGAGAAGCGCGAGGTCCGGGCGGTACGTGACGATGCTGACCGTCAACGTTGCGGGAGTCACGAGCGGAAATAGGGGTGCGGAGGTGAGTTAGAATGCTCGTCGATTGCCCCGTTGGCGTCAACCTTACCTGCCTTCCGTTTGCAAATGCCGCAATCAGCCGACAAGCCGGCGCGTTATCGCGTCGACGATCTCCGCAGCTTTGCATTCGAATTGACCGCGCACGCGGGAGTGCGCACCGACATTGCCCGGGACGTGGCCGATGTGCTGCTGGACGCCGATCTCCTCGGGCACACCACGCATGGCCTGGCGCTCCTTTCCCCGTATCTGGAAGAGCTCGCGGATGGGCGGATGGCCAAGGACGGCGAGCCGCAAGTGCGAAGCCGGCACGCGGCCGCGGAAACCTGGGATGGCGAGCGCCTTCCCGGCCCATGGCTGACGCTGCGAGCGCTAGATCGCGCGGCGGCGATGGCTCGCGCGTGCGGGACCGGCACCGTCGTGATTCGCCGCTCGCACCACATCGCGTGTCTCGCCGCGTATTTACGGCGCGCGACCGAGCAGGGACTGATCGCCATCATCGAAAGCTCGGATCCGATGGTGGCAGCGGTGGTGCCCCATGGCGGTATCACGCCGTTCATTACACCGAACCCCATTGCCGCCGGGCTGCCGACTTCGGGCGATCCGATCATGATCGACGTTTCGACTTCGATCACCAGCATGGGTTACGCGCAGCAGCAGAGAATCGCCGGCAAATCGCTGCCGGGCCCTTGGCTCATCGATGCGCGAGGCAACGCAACCGCGGATCCGAATGTCCTTCATGGCGAGCCCAAGGGCGCGCTGTTGCCGCTCGGGGGCCTGGATGCGGGGCACAAGGGTTTCGCTCTCGCGATTCTGATCGAAGCGCTGACCGCGGGTCTTGCCGGCCACGGTCGGGCCGATCCGCCCGCGGGTTGGGGCGGAACGGTCTTCGTGCAGGTGCTCGATCCGGAAGCATTTGGTGGACTCGCCGCGTTCAAGCGGCAGATGGACGCTCTCGCCGACGCGGCTCACAACAGCAAACCACGGCCCGGCGTCGATCGCGTGCGACTTCCCGGCGAGCGCGGATTGCAGCGCTTTCGCGAGCAGACCGCAAACGGTGTGGCCCTGTATCCGACGATCATGCCCGCGCTTGGCGTGTGGGCGCAAAAGTACGGCATGTCCGTTCCGGTCGCGATCGTTTAGCCGATGGGTTCGCGCGCGACGCGAACGGAGCGCCGCCGTCGGCACGCAACACTACGTCCTTGCACGAAAATCAAGCAGGCGGCTGAATCTGGCCCTACATCCGTCCGAGCGCGGTACGCGGGATTCCCGACAGATCCCGTCGCGATTGCACATCGCTGAACTGCGCGTCGCGCAACATCGCCAGCACCGCATCCGCTTGATCATAGCCGTGCTCGATCAGGAGCCACGCTTCCGGCGACAAATAGGCGGCGGCGCCGGCGATGATGGCGCGAATAGCGTTCAAGCCGTCGGCACCGGCGGCGAGTGCGGCCGGCGGCTCGAACCGCAGATCGCCTTGGCTCAAGTGCTCGTCGCCGGCCGCCACGTAAGGCGGATTGGCAATGATCGCGTCATAGCGTTTCTTTGGCACCGCACTGAACCAGTCGGATTCGATGAACGCCACGTTGCCGACAGTCAAACGGGATGCGTTGCGGCGAGCGAGCGCGACCGCAGCCGCCGAAACATCCACGCCGAGAACCGCCGAATGCGGCCGCTCGCTTGCGATGGCGAGCGCGATCGCGCCGGACCCGCTGCCGAGATCGAGAACTTCGGTATGCTCGTTGGCGTCGATGCGGACCAGCGCAAGCTCGACCAGAAGCTCGGTCTCCGGCCGCGGGATCAATACGTCGGGCGTCACTTCGAGATCGAGGCCATAGAACTCGCGCCTGCCGGTGAGATACGCGACGGGCTCGCCGTCGCGCCGTCGTCTGGCCAGCGCGTCGAATGTCTTCGCCTCGTTCGCGGTCATTGGCTGATCGCCATGCGCGGCGAGCCAGGCGCGATCGCGGCGCAACACATGTCCCAGCAGAATCTTCGCCTCGAAGGCAATGAGGCCGCTGGCCGCAAGCGCGCGCGAGACGATCGTCGGTGAGTTCTTTGGGGGTGAGGTCATGTAGCTTGCGACAGGGAGGACGGCAGCCCATAATCGTCGCTGACCCGCATCCAGTCAACAAGCAAAAAACGATGATGCGGTATCGATGCCACACCTAGAGAGGAGCGTATGAAGTCTCGCCGTGATTTTCTGAAAACGACCGGCGGGCTGGTTCTCGCGACCGGAGGAACGTGGCTCGCCGGCCACGCGCACGGTGCCGATGCAGTGCTGGGTCCGGCCGAGCTGCCCGAGGGAACGCTCAGCGCATCGCTGCTCGAAGCGCTGCCCGGCAAGGTGCCGCTGATCAAGAAGAGCTGGCGGCCACCGAATTTCGAAACGCCCGTCTCCTATTTCAACGACGTGTTCACGCGCAATGACGCGTTCTTCGTGCGCTATCACCTGGCGAACATTCCCGAGGTCGCGGCGGCCGGCTGGCAGGTCAAAGTCGGCGGCGAGGCGGTGGAAAAACCGCTACAGCTCACGCTCGACAACCTCAAGAACGACTACGAGCAGGTCGAGATTGCCGCGGTATGCCAATGTTCCGGCAACCGTCGCGGCATGTTCGTGCCGCATGTGCCGGGCGTCGAATGGGGCCCTGGGGCAATGGGTAACGCCCGCTGGAAAGGTGCCAGGTTGAAGGACGTTCTGACCAAGGCCGGCTTGAAGAAGGACGCGCTGGAAATCGTGTTCGACGGTGCCGACTCCGGTGTTTTCCCCGCGACGCCCGCCTTCGTAAAGTCGATTCCGGTATGGAAGGCGATGGACGAAAATACACTGATCGCCTGGCAGATGAACGGACAACCGCTGCCGCACTGGAATGGTTTTCCGGCGCGGATCGTCGTGCCTGGATGGACCGCGACCTACTGGATGAAGCAATTGACGTCGATCAACGCGGTGACCAAACCCTTCGACGGCTTCTGGGTCAAGTCCGCGTATCGCATTCCGCGCGGAAAGTTTCCGGTGGTCGATCGCTTCATCTCCCAGGAGACCGACGTCAATACGCCGATCACCGAAATGGTCGTCAATTCGATCATGACCAACGTCGCCAACGGGATGTGGGCGACCCGGGGGCAGGCATTCGAAGTCAAGGGTGTTGCCTGGGACGGCGGCTACGGCATATCGCGGGTCGAGGCTTCGCAGGACGGCGGCCAGAGCTGGCGCTCCGCCACGCTCGGACAGGACTACGGGCGCTTCTCGTTTCGCCAGTGGACCTACGTGGTCACGCCTGCGCAGCGCGGTCCGCTCACCGTGATGGCGCGCGCGAGCAATCGCGCCGGCGCGACGCAGACTTTCGAGCTCATTCTCAATCCGGCCGGTTATCATCACAATGTCGTGCAGCGCATCGCGCTGAGGGTCGCCTGAGGAGCCATCGATGAAGATTGCGATCATCATCATCGCGCTTGCGCTGGCGGCGACCACGGTCATTGCCGCGGAGCAGCGCATCGTATTGAAAGAGGGGCCGGGCCGCGACAAGATCGAAGCCAGCTGCGGCTCCTGTCACAGTCTTGACTACATCACGACCAACTCGCCTTTCATGACCCGCCAGGTGTGGGACGCCGAGGTCACCAAAATGATCAAGGCATTCGGCGCGCCGATCAGCGATGCCGACGCAAAGGAAATCGCCGAGTACCTGACCAAGAACTACGGCCAGCAGCCCTAGGCTTACGCGGCTGTTGGCCGAGCTGTAACACACAAGTACCGCTTTCCGCCTTTGATGAGCGGTCACTATATTTGCCAAACCCACTGTTTAGGACGAGACTGGCCGAGGGGATTTCGGTTTGGCAGCGCTTATGTTGCGAATCGATCGTCGTTGGTGCTGTCCAGCACAGCATCCAGCTCACGCAACTGGGAAAATTATGGGACGTCTGATTGCATCGGGTCTGTGGACCCTTCTCTTTTTCGCTGGATCGGCGATTGCCGACCTCAAGATCATGGTCGCCGTGGATCCATCCGACCGCGAATCCATGGTCATCAGCGTGCTCGATATGCAGCAGACGCTGTCCAGGATCGCGGGGCAGCCGGTGCATACGGTCAAGTCGCAGGACCTGGGCGACGTGATGCGCTCGACGCGCACTGGTGAATACGATGTGTACATCGCTCCCGCGCACGTCGCCGCGTCGGCGCTGGCGCACGGTTACACGCTGATCGGATCCACCGACCGTGACGAGCTGTATCAGTTGGTGGCGCGTCCGGGCGCCAAGGCGCCCGCGGACTTAAACGGCGGCAAGATCTACCTTACGCAGCAGGATTCGGTGGCAGCGTACATGGCACGAGGCATGCTGAACGAAGCCGGCCAATCGCTCAAGATGTTCCAGCAGGTTTTCTACCGGACGACCTCGGGCGCGGGCTTGTTCGCGATCGATGCCGGGCTGGTCGATGCAACCGTTGCGAAAAAAGGCGACTACGAAAGCTGGGTCAAGCAGAGCAGCTCCAAATCATCAGTCCTGCTGTCATCGCGGGCGGTCCCCGGCGGAATGTCCGTAGTCGTGAAAAACTCCCTGCCCGAAGCAACGCGCAGCAAGCTCGAGAACTGGCTGGTGAGTCCGGGCGGAACGCTTGCGGGAATCGGCAAGGTTTCTTACCACTCCGAGCTCGCCAACTACAAGTATGTCGCCGCACTCGGCAACTGGACGCCGTCGCAGCTTCCCGGCGTCACGATGGTGACCGCGAGCGAGGTCGTCGCTTTGCAACAAAAAGGCGTGCCGATCATCGACGTGCGCCTGGCCAAGGAATATCACGAGAAACACATCCGCGGCGCGCAGTCGATTCCCTATGCTGAGAAGAGTCTCAAGGACGTCGCGTTCGATCCGGCGCTGGACGAATGGGCGGGGCCGGAAAAGATCGACAAAGCCAAGCCGGTGATCTTCCACTGCAACGGCGCGGAATGCTGGAAATCGTACAAGGCCGCAAAGGTCGCGCTGTCCAAGGGCTTCACCACCATCTACTGGTTCCGCGGCGGCTTTCCGGAATGGGAAAGCAGCGGACTGGCAGTGGAATCGTCGCCGGTCACGACCGCGGACGCGACAAAGGCGGCGACGGCGCCGGTGGCGGCATCAGCACCCGCCACGTCGCGCTGATCAGTTTGTTAGACGCCGCCCTCGCAGCGGGATTGATTCAGCGTATCGCGGAACGCTCACGAAGTGCTGTGTCGCGTTACTGCTGCGAGGAGTCGGCGATGAACAGCCGCAAGCGCCGGTTGTAGTAACGACCCCAGCCCGCATCGCGCAGACCTGACTTTTGCAGCACGTGCTGCGAGGCTTTGTTGCCGGGATGTGTGACGCCGATGATCCGCGTCACGCCGAGCTGCGTGAATCCGTAGTCGACGAGGGCCCGCGCGCCTTCGGTCGCGAACCCCTTGCCCCAGGCATCGAAAAGCAGCCGATAGCCGACCTCGACGTCGGTCGTCGGCGGGCAATACTTCAGACAATACCAGCCGATGAATGCCCCGTTGTCGCGCCTCGATGCGCGCCACACGCCCAGTCCTGGATAAAGCGCGTAATAGCCGGTCACGCGCTGCACGGCGGCCCCGACTTCGGCGCGCCACATCGGCTTGCCGCCATTGATGTACCTGAGCACACGCGGATCGCTGTCGAGGCGCAACAGGTCGTCGAAATCCGCGGCCGTGAACTCTCGCATTGTCAGTCGCGGCGTGCGCAACAGAATGCGGGTAGCGGAACGCGCCATCGCTCTTACGCGCTTTCACCCAGCTCGGCCAACAGCTCGGCCTGGTACTCCTGCGCCAGCGCCTGCGTGAGCTCGAACAGGTCGCCGTCCATGATGGCGTCGATCTTGTACAGCGTGAGATTGATGCGGTGATCGGTGACCCGTCCCTGCGGGAAGTTATAAGTGCGGATGCGCTCGCTGCGATCGCCGCTGCCGATCAGACTCTTGCGCGTCGCCGCTTCCCTGCGATGGCGCTCCTGGTGTTCGCGGTCGAGCAGTCGCGACGCCAGCACTGCCATCGCCTGTGCCCTGTTGCGATGCTGCGATCGGTCATCCTGGCACTCGACCACCAGCCCGGTTGGCAGATGCGTGATGCGCACCGCGGAATCGGTCTTGTTGACATGCTGGCCGCCGGCGCCGGATGCACGAAAAGTGTCGATGCGAAGCTCAGCAGGATTGATCGTGATGTCGGCAATCGGGTCGGCTTCCGCGAGCACTGCCACCGTACACGCGGAAGTATGAATGCGCCCTTGTGCTTCAGTCTCTGGCACCCGCTGCACACGATGCCCGCCCGATTCGAACTTGAGCTTGGAATAGGTGCCCTGGCCGATGATTCGGGCGATGATTTCCTTGTATCCGCCCATCTCGCCGGGACTCTCCGAGATCAATTCGAGCTGCCACTTGTTGCGTTCGGCAAAGCGCGCATACATGCGAAAGAGGTCGCCCGCGAACAGCGCTGACTCGTCGCCGCCGGTCCCGGCGCGTATTTCAAGGAATACGTTGCGCTCGTCGTTGGGATCGCTTGGCAGCAGCGCGCGCTGCAACTGCTCTTCCAGCGCTTCCATTCTCGCTTTCGCGGCCTTGGATTCGTCGTCGGCGAACGATTTCATCTGCGGATCGGCAAGCATTTCCCGGGCCGCCGCGAGGTCGCGCCCGCTCTGTTCCCACTCGCGGTAGAGCGCTACGATCGGCGTTATTTCGGCGTGCTCGCGGGTCAGTGCGCGGTAGCGGTCCAGATCGCGCGCCGCGTCCTCGGCCCCGAGCAATCCGTTGAGCTCCTCGAGCCGCGTCGCGAGTTGTGCCAGTTTGATCGAGAGAGAAGGTTTCATAAGCTTCGTCGTTCCCGCTCATTTTGCGACCTGGACGGGAACAATTACCAACACAGCGGGGATGACGCATCGACTTGCCAGGAGCGGGTCGCCGCGCGCCCGCGCTCTTGGGTGGATGCGTCAGCTAAGGCTCGTCGGGCAGCTGGTAGATGTGGTGCAGGAGCGCGAGCAGCTCCGCGCGCTCGGCCTCGCCGGCGCGGTTGAGCGCCTGGGTCGGGGCGTGCAGAAACTTGTTGGTGAGTCCGCGCGCGAGCGCTTCGAGCACCTGCTCCGGCGACGCCCCGCCCGCGAGCAGACGGCGCGCACGGTCGAGCTCGGCGACGCGAAGCTGGTCATGATGTCCCTGCAGCGCGGCAATCGTCGGCACTACCGTCCGGCCTTCGAGCCAGCGCAGAAAACTCGCGGCCTGATCGGCGATCCTGGCTTCGGCCTCGCGCACCGCCTCGACCCGGATTTGCAGATTGTCCTTGATGATGTTGGACAGGTCGTCGATGGTATACAGGAACACGTCGTCGAGCTCGGCAGCTTCCGGTTCGACGTCGCGCGGCACCGCCAGGTCGACGATGAACATTGGCGCATGCCGCCGGGCCTTGATCGCCCGCTCGAGCATGCCCTTGCCGAGGATGGGCAGCGAGCTTGCGGTAGAGGTGACGATGATATCGAACTGCGCAAGGCGCTCCGGCAGCTCGGAGAGAGCGATCGCATCGGCCGAAAAACGGGCCGCTAGCTGCGCGCCGCGCTCCAGGGTACGGTTGGCGACGGTGATGGATTTCGGCGTTCTCGCGGCGAAATGCGTCGCGGCAAGGTCGATCATGTCGCCGGCCCCGATCAAGAGCACGCGCTGCTCGGCGATCGCCGGAAAAATGCGCTCCGCCAATCGCACCGCGGCGGCGGCCATGGAAATCGAGGCGCTGCCGATATCGGTGTTGGTGCGCACATCCTTGGCCACGGCAAACGTGCGCTGAAAAAGCCGGTTCAACACCAACCCGAGCGAGCCCGCGGCCTCGGCGGTCTTCACGGCCTGTTTCATCTGTCCGAGAATCTGCGGCTCGCCAAGCACCATAGAGTCAAGGCCGCTGGCGACGCGAAACGCGTGCGGCACCGCCTTGTCCTGCGCCAGGGTGTAGAGG
>DATNNK010000292.1:0-5238 GCA_035601875.1 Casimicrobiaceae bacterium
TCGGTCCGCCTGGTGCGCGAGCTCGCGAGCGAGCTCGGCGAGTGCGTCGGCTAGCGTGTCGAGCGCGGTGGTGAATCCGGGCCTTTGCGCGACCGCGGACTGCAGCCATTTTCCGGGAACGTCGCCCACGCTTAAACGAAACCGGCGCAGCGCTTGTGCCAGCATCTGCGCAGCATCGGGAAGCGGCGCGTAGTCGCGGGCCGAGCGGAGCCCTTCGGTTTCGGCATCGCGGGCAAGCTCGCCCAGGCTACCGGCGCTTATTTCCTCGCCGAAGAACAACGTCGCGGTGTCGGGCAACTGGTGCGCTTCGTCAAGGATCACGGTATTGCAGGCGGGAAGCAGCTCGGTCAGACCCTCGTCCTTGAGCATGACGTCGGCAAAAAACAGGTGGTGGTTGATGACCACGACATCCGCCGCGAGCGCCTGCTTGCGGGCGTTCATGACGAAACAGCGGTCGTAGTCCGCACAATCGCTGCCGAGACAGTTCTCGCGCGTCGATGTCACGTCGGCCCAGATGCCGGCGTTCTCGGGTACGGCCGGGAGCTCGCTCTTGTCTCCGGTCGTCGATGTGCGCGCAAATGACGCGATTCGGGGCAGATAGGCAGCGTCGGTGCGCGACGCGAACGTTCCCTGGGCGGACGCGCGCTCGAGATGATGGTGGCAGACGTAGTTGCCGCGGCCCTTGAGCAGCGCGACCGACACCGGCACCTTCAACGTATCCCGGATGAGCGGCAGATCGCGCTGGAAGAGCTGATCCTGAAGCGTCTTGGTGCCGGTGGAGACGATCACCTTGCCACCCGACAGCAGCGCGGGCACGAGATAAGCGAAGGTCTTGCCGGTTCCGGTGCCCGCTTCGGCGAGCAACTGGCCGCGCGTTTCGATGGCGAGCGCGATGGCCTCGGCCATCGCGAGTTGCTGCGGACGAAATCGATACGCCGAGAGGTCGCGGGCGAGCACACCCTCGGGGCCGAATATCGCCTGCAGATCGGGACCGGCAGCGCTCAGATCGGCACCTCGTTCGAGAAAGAACGCGCGTCGCGCGCAACCCGGCCGTCGTTAGCGCGAGCGTCGAGGCGGCTAGCGGATGCGGTCACCATTGATCGGTCTCAGGGCTTCGCCGGAGTCTTTTTTGCGGACCGCTTGACGGTGGGGGGCGGCGTCGCGTCAGCGAGCTCTCGAATGGTTTTGATCTGCTCGTTGAAATCACCGTACGGCCGCACCACCCGCAGCTTGTAACCTTCGTCAGTTTCGGTTTCCGCGGGCCGGAGCTTGGTCAGGCTTTCCAGCCACGTGTCGTAGAGCTTGTGCAAGCTTTGCACCTTGGTCTGGTTGCGCGCCGCCTCGCGCAGCGCCGCCTGGTACGGCCGGGCGATGGAAAGCTTGTGCTTGTCGATGCAACCGTCGGTCTTGGCGCCGTTGACTCCCTCCTGCGCGCCCGTCAGTCCGAACTCGATGACCTCGATGCTCTTGATCTGACGACACATGGTGTAAGTCTGAGGAATTGCCTCGAGGAAGCAGTCCGTGCCGCTGCCCTGATGCATCGTGGGACAAATGTAAGTGTCCACCTTGTCCAGCGCGTGGGCGCCGCCTGCCGTCAGGGTGCCATACCCGATCGTGGACAAAACCGCGAATACGGTCGCAAAAGAAAAGGTGAGCATGCGGCGCATGAGACCGACCTCGGAAGCGATCGACTATGCTACCTTGCTTTAGGCGGCTGTCTCAAGCAACAACAGCCACAAGCTGCAGCCACGGGCGCCAGGCCGTGGCGCATAGCAGCTAGCGCCCTTAGAGCGTGGCGCCGCCGGAGACCTCGATGACGGCGCCGTTGATATAGCTCGCTTCGTCCGACGCGAGCCAGGCATAGGTATTGGCAATTTCCTCGGGTTCGCCGAGGCGGCCCAGCGGGACGCGATCTTCCATCATCTTGATGATCTTGGCCGGCATCGACGCGAGGATTGGGGTGTGAATGAAGCCGGGACAGATCGCGTTGGCGCGGATCCCCTTGCGGCCCAGCTCGCGCGCCCAGGTCTTGACCATGCCGATGACGCCGAACTTGGTCGCCGCATAATTGGTCTGGCCGAAGTTGCCGTAGATGCCGACGATCGAGGAGGCATTGAGAATGCAGCCCGAATTCTGCTCGAGCATGATATCCACTACCGCCTTGGTGCAGTTGTATACGCCCTTGAGATTGACGTCGATCACTCGCTCGAACTGATCGTCGGTCATTTTCTTGAACTGTGCGTCCTGGACGATGCCGGCGTTGTTGACCAAGGTGTCGATGCGGCCCCATTTGGCCATCACGCCTTCGACCATTCTGGCGATGGTTTCCTTGTCGGTGACGTCGATGCGGAAGTGGATCGCCTCACCTGCCGCTTCGGTGATCAGCTTCGCCGTTTCCTCGGCCGCGGCAACGTTGATGTCGCAAGCGGCGACCTTGGCTCCCTCCTTGGCGAATTTGATCGCGGTCGCTCGTCCGATGCCCTGACCGGCGCCGGTAATGATCGAAACCTTGCCTTTAAGGCGCATTTTTGTTCCGCATTTTTGTCGCTGTCCCCCAGGCCACGCAGGGTCGACCGCCCTGTTGCACCGCGGCGAGTCTACGCGCCTTCGTTGCGACGCACAATATGAGCAAAAGGGTGGAAGTCGTCTGCGGGATGATTATCCGACCCTGGGAAGATTTTATCTGTAATCAACAACATCTCGCGTGGAGTCGATGCCACTCGGCCGAACCTATCATTGCTGCGGATGCGGGCTACAACACGCGCGATCACAGCGGCTCCCAATGCTCAACCACCAGCTGCAAGGAGACGAGCCCCTGGTAACGATGGACATCGGGCCAGTACGTGGCCCGGATACGTTGGGGCAGGGCGTCGGTTCGATTGAAAAGAATCGCTTCGAAGTCCTTGTGATCCAACGTAAGCGCCAAGCTCATGTGCTTGCCTCCGACTGGGCGTTGCGCCGCTACCTTGAATTCGTTGTCAAAGCTAGGTCGTGGAAATCCCTGACCCCACACGTTCGTTGAAAAATCCCGCGCCAGATCGAGCGTGAGCTCGTCCACCGACAGAGCGCCGTCGGTTTCGATTCGCCGTTCCAATTGAGCCGCGGTCAGCCATTCGCGCGCGACCCTTTCGAACTCCTCGGTGAAGCGGGCCAGCTCCGCCTCCGGAAGCGAGAGCCCGGCGGCGAAGGCATGACCGCCGAAGCGGATGATCATTCCCGGCGCACGCTTGGCCACCAGATCCAGTGCGTCGCGCAGATGAAAGCCGGCGATGGCGCGCCCGGAACCGCGAAGCTCGCCGTTTCCAGCTTGCGCAAAGACGATCACCGGACGGTGATAGCGATCCTTGAGCCGCGACGCGACGACGCCGACCACGCCTTGATGCCATTCCCGCCGGTAAAGGCACAGCGTGCACCCCTCAACGTCGACCGGTGCATCGAGCGCGGCGAGCGCCTCATCCTGCATGGTGGCCTCGATGTCGCGCCGCTCCCGATTCAGCCGATCGAGCTGCGAGGCCAGGCGCTGCGCGATTGCTGTGTCGTCGGTTATGAGGCAGGCGATGCCGATCGACATGTCCGAGAGCCGGCCGGCGGCATTGACGCGCGGACCCGCGACAAAGCCAAGGTCGTCGGTCGTTGCGCATCGCGGATCGCGGCCGCCCGCGGCCAACAATGCGGCTACCCCAGGCTGCATGCGTCCGGCACGGATGCGTCGCAGGCCCTGCTCGACCAGGATGCGATTGACGCGATCGAGCCGGACGACGTCGGCGACGGTGCCCAGCGCCACGAGATCGAGCAGCGCGGCAAGGTTCGGCTCGGCGCCGTTCGCGAACCGTCCGAGGCGGCGCAACGTGGCGCGCAAGGCGATCAACAGATAGAACATGACGCCGACCCCAGCCAGATGCTTGCTGGGATAGTCGCACCCAGGCTGATTCGGGTTCACGATCCATGCGGTGTCAGGCAGCCGATCGCCGGGCAGATGATGGTCGGTGATCATCACGTCGATGCCCCGAGCCTGGGCGGCGGCAACACCCTCGACGCTGGCGATGCCGTTGTCGACGGTGATGATCAGCGCCGGCTGCCGCTCCGCCGCGAGGGCGACAATTTCCGGCGTCAGGCCGTAGCCGAATTCGAACCGGTTCGGCACCAGGAAGTCGACCAAGCCACCCATCGCCGTCAACCCGCGCATGCCGACCGCGCATGCGGTTGCGCCGTCCGCGTCGTAGTCGGCGACGATCAGCATCCGCTCGCCGCGCACGATGGCATCGGCCAGGCGTGCGGCCGCGCTGTCGATGCCCTTCAAGGCAGTCCACGAAGGAAGGCCCGCAAAGCTGCAATCGAGCTCCGCGGTGGAACAAACGCCACGCGCCGCATAGACGCGCGCAAGAATTTCGGATATGCCGGCGGCGCGTAACTCGGCGACACTTTCGGGCACGTTGCGACGCGAGATGTTCAAGCGGGACTCTTTCGCGGTGGCGGCATCAGGCGTCGGCAAGCGCCGCGAGCAGCGCCGGCAGACTCGGCGGTGGCGACCACCGGCGTCGAAGGCGCTGCATCGCGCCGCCGGCATGAGGCGTGAATGAAAGCGCAGTTCCGGATCCGGCGATCACCAGCCTCACGTCAAGCTCGTGCTTGTCGAGCGCTCGTCCCAGCGGTGCGGCCCAGTCGGTGTCGAACGCGATAAGCTGTTCGTGCAGATCGGGTGCGTTTAAGGCGTCGAGCCAGACGAGCGCCGAGGCTGCCGGTGGCGCTGCGCGGAACGCCGCGAACGAGGCCGGCACAGTCACCGAGGCTGCGCCTACGGCGCGGGCGAGGTCACGAACTAGCGGTGTCTGCGTGAACACCGCCGCGACAGGTGCAGCAGAGTCTCTCTCGCGTAGCGTGCCGCCGCCCCACATCCAGACGTCGTTGACTGGTCGCAGACCGCTATTTTCTCGCAAGCGATTCACCGGGTGCTCGAAGAGCAGCATCTGTATTTCGCTTTGCCATCGGCGCCAGCGCGCGGCGTCGGCTCCGCGAGGAAGGTGTGCGATAAGCGGCTTGCCAAGCACCGCGTCCGGCGGCGAAGTCTCCAGTTGCTGAGGCTCTGCGAGCGTTGCCCACCAGCGTCCGGGGCCGCCCTCGAGGAACTCGATTCCGTCGGACGCAAACTGCGCACGCAAGCTCGAGAGCAACGCAATACCATCGGCAGCGTCGAGATCGCTGACCACGCCAGCAAGGCGAACCTCGACCCGGCCGATG
>DATNNK010000293.1:0-5147 GCA_035601875.1 Casimicrobiaceae bacterium
TGCCATCTGGTCTTTTTCGCGACCCCCCATGGCGTCGCCATGAGCCAGGCGCGGGAGCTCATCGGCGCCGGGGTGAAGATCATCGATCTGGCGGCGGATTTTCGCCTCAAGGACCCGGCCCTTTTTGAACGCTGGTACAAGATGCCGCACGCCTGCCCGGACCTGCTGGCCGAGTCGGTCTACGGATTGCCGGAAATGCATCGCGCCGCCATTGCCAAGGCGCGCATCGTCGGCAATCCCGGCTGCTATCCGACCGCCATCCAGCTTGGCTTCCTCCCCCTGGTCGAGGCCGGGATCGTCGATCCGGCGCATTTGATCGCGGACGCGAAATCGGGTGTTTCCGGCGCCGGCCGCAAGGCAGAGGTAGGGCTTCTTTTCAGCGAAGCGTCCGACAATTTCAAGGCCTACAACGTCGGAGGTCACCGCCACCATCCTGAAATCGTCCAGGGCCTGAACGGATTCAGCAAGGACCCGGTTACGGTGGTGTTCACGCCGCATCTGGTTCCCATGATCCGCGGCATACACGCGACGCTGTACGCGCGCCTCACCGACGCCACCGTCGATCTTCAGGCGCTGTTCGAGAAGCGGTATGCGGGCGAGCCCTTCGTCGATGTCATGCCCGCCGGCAGCCATCCCGAGACACGCTCGGTTCGCGCCTCGAACGTCTGCCGTATCGCGGTGCATAGGCCCCAGCAAGGCGACATCGCGGTGATCCTGGCCGTCGAGGACAACCTGGTCAAGGGTGCCGCAGGGCAGGCGATTCAGAACATGAATCTGATGTTCGGCTTGCCCGAAACGACCGGCCTCACGGCGCCGCCGGTTCTTCCCTGACCGATTTCACCATGCGCGGACTCGGGCGCAAGCTGCGCCAAACCTTCGGTATCAGCGCCCCGCGCATGTCGGTGCGCACGCATCTCTCGTGGCGCTGGAAGATTCCGGCGCTGCTCGGGCTTTTGTTGCTTATCGTGGGCATGTGGTGGTGGGGATTCGACTTCGGGCAATTTCTCGGCGGCTTCGACCGCGGTCAGGTGGCGGAGAGGCAAGGAAAGCTGGAAAGCCAGGTCGCGCAGTTCAAGGACGAAAACGTCAAGCTTCGGGCCCGAGCCGCGCAGCTGGAAAGCGATCTCAACATCACGGAAGGCGCTCAGGCGACGCTTTTGAAGCAATCCCTCGAGCTTCAGGCCGAAAACACGCAGATCAAGGAAGAGCTCGCTTTTCTCCAAAAACTGTTCAGCGACGCCGGCAAGCAGGGCACGATTTCGATCCAGCGTCTCTCAGCGGAGCGAGAGCGCGACGACGCATACCACTACAGCCTGCTGGTCGTCCGCGGCGGCAATCCGTCGGGCGAATTTGCCGGACAGTTGACTCTTCACGCAGGGCTCTTGTCGGGGGGACGGTTCGCGACCGTTGCGCTGCCCGATGATCAGCCCGATGCTTCCGCCACGCTGAAGCTAAAGTTCAAGTATTATCAACGCATTGAGGGGACGATACGCGTCCCGCCCGGAAGCCAGCTCAAGACCCTGCAGGCCAGCGTGCTCGAGCTAGGGCAACCGTCGCCCAGAGCGACGAAGAGCTTGAACATCTCGTAGGAGGCCCCATGTCCATGTTTGATCGCAGGAAGTCGCGTCCGCCGCAGAAACGCATCGACAGCCTGATCGGCGCCGGCACCGTGGTCCAAGGCAACGTGATGTTCGCCGGTGGCCTGCGCATCGATGGCGCCGTGGACGGCAAGGTGACAACCGCGAGCAACGCGCCGGGAACGCTGGTGATCAGCGAGCACGCTCGGGTCGACGGCGAGGTCAAGGTATCGCACGTGGTTATCAATGGTTCGGTCAGCGGCCCGGTGATTGCCAACGATTACCTGGAACTGCAGGCCAAGGCGCGGGTCAATGGAGATGTGGTCTTCCGCGCACTGGAAATGCATGTCGGCGCGATCGTGCACGGGAAGTTGACGCATGCGGAACCCGAGACCGCATCGATTGTAGAGCTCAAACGCGCCATCGGCGAGTGAATGAGCACCGCCCCTGAATTGACGGCCCGGGCCCCGGGACCGATAATACGAGTGCGCTGTCCAAGGAGTACGCAATGAATGCCATGACCGATATGCCCGCACCGCTGATTTTCACGGACGCGGCGGCGACCAAGGTGAAATCCCTGATCGAAGAGGAAGGCAATGCCGACCTCAAGCTGCGCGTGTTCGTTACCGGTGGCGGGTGTTCCGGCTTCCAGTACGGCTTCACATTCGACGAAACCGTCAACGAGGACGATACGTCGATGGAAAAGAACGGCGTCACGCTGCTGATCGACCCGATGAGCTACCAGTATCTGGTCGGCGCCGAAATCGACTACCAGGAAGGGCTGGAGGGCGCGCAATTCGTGATCAAGAATCCGGGCGCGACCAGCACCTGCGGCTGCGGGTCGTCTTTCTCGCCCTGACCGCAAAAGCACTTTGCGTGGCCAACGGGGGCGCGTGGCCCCCGTTTTCATTCCTATCCCCCTACGCCCGATACACCGCCCCAAGAACGCGGGGGCCGCGGGCGCCGGTCACCGTGGGAACATTGCCCGGCCGTCCAGCGATGGTTTCGCGGGCGAGCCATGCAAAAGCCAGCGCTTCGACTTCGTTGGTCGCGATCCCATGCACAGCCGTGGTCGCGAGTCGTCGCGGCGCAAGCGCCGCCTCGAGCTCACCCATCAGCACGGTGTTTTGCGCGCCGCCGCCACACACGATCACTTCGCTCGCTCCGGCGCAGTGCTCGCCGATCGCGGCAACGATACTCTGCGCCGTTAAGGCGATCAGCGTGCGCTGCACGTCCTGCGGCGCATAGGACGCCCTTAGGTATTTGCCCAGCCACCGCAGATTAAAGCGGTCGCGACCGGTGCTTTTGGGGGGAGCCAGGGCGAAGTAGGCTTCAGCGCGCAGCGCGTGCAACAGCTCCGAGATCGCTCTGCCACCGCCGCCCCATGCGCCATCGCGGTCGTACGGCGCTCCGGTATGACGCTCGCACCACGCATCCAGCATAGTGTTGCCCGGCCCGGTGTCGAACCCTCGCACCGGCCCGCCCGCGGGCAGATCCGTCACATTGGCGATGCCGCCGATATTGACCACGACACGGTGGTTGTCGGGCACCGCAAACACGGCAGCGTGGAATGCCGGCACCAGGGGGGCCCCCTGGCCGCCGGCCGCGACATCGCGACTGCGGAAGTCTGCGACCACGGTGATGCCCGCCGCCTCGGCCAATCGCGCCGGGTTGGCGAGCTGCGTGGTGTAACCCAGTTCAGGGCGATGACGAATCGTCTGTCCGTGCAGGCCGATTGCGGCGACGTCGCACGCGCGGCAATGCGCCGCGGACAGGACCGCGCCGACCGCGGTCGCACAGCAATCCATCAGGGCATTGGCCGCAAGCGAGCCGCGATGGACTTCGTCGGCGCCGCTGCGTTGCAGCGCGTTCAATTCAGCGCGCAGCTCGGGAGCGAATGCGACGTGGGTCCGGGCCATGGCGCGGCAGGGCTCGACACTGAAATCCGCTACGACCGCATCGACGCCGTCGACGCTGGTACCGGACATCAGCCCCACGAAGAGCTCGGAACCCACCGCCGTTCCGCGCGGTTCCGCGGTATTACTCGGCGCCGGCCAGCGTGACGCCGTGCCCCAGCACGAGCTGGGCGCTGAGCACCGAGACGCGTTCGCGATAGTCGCCAAGCGCGGCGGCTGGCAGGGGTTGCGCCGTCGGCAGCGCGATCGTCATCGGGTTGCGCTGTTCGTTATTGACCCGAAATTCGTAATGCAGATGGGGCCCGGTCGCCCAACCCGTCTGGCCGACGTAGCCGATAACGTCGCCCTGCGCGACGCGCGCGCCGGGCTTGATGCCGGTCGCGAACCGCGACAAATGCGCATAGACGGTGGAATACGTGGCGCCATGCTGCAGCGCGACGGCGTTGCCGTAGCCATTCTGCCATCCGGCGGAGGCCACCTTGCCGTCGCCCGCGGCGTGGACCGGCGTCCCGGTGGGCGCGGCGAAGTCGACACCCTTGTGCGCCCGCCAGGTCTGCAGAAACGGATGAAATCGCGCCAGTGAAAATCCCGACGTTATGCGCGTGAACGACAGCGGCGAGCGCATGAAGGCCTTGCGCAGGGTCTTGCCGTCTTCTGCGTAATAAGCTTCGCTGCCGTCTGGCCCCTGCCATGAAAATGCACGGTAGATGTTGCCCTTGTTGACGAATTCCGCGGCGACGATCCTGCCCGCCCCGGCGCTCTGCCCGTCGATTTCGCGCATCTCGTAGACGACCGTGAACCAGTCGCCCCGCCGCAGGTCGTGGTGGAAATCGATATCGCCTGAAAAGATCTCCGCGAGTTGCATGGTGACCGCGTCCGGCAGCCCCACGGCATCGGACGCCGCGAACAGCGATGAGCGAATCTCGCCCGCGCGCAGCTCCAATCGGACCGTCGACCCTGGCGGCGCGCTCTGCGCCGAAAACCCATCCTCGACCCGATTGACGGTGAGAAGCTCGCCGCCCTGCGCCAGGTAGGAAAGCGCGATCAAGCGGCCGTCGTCGTCGGCTTGCACGCGAACTGCCTTGCCAGGCTTGAGTTGATAGAGGGGCCGTGCGCGTGCGTCGGTGCGCAGAAAGTTCTGCGCCGCGACATCTTCGATACCCAGACGCGCGAGCACGCTTCCGAGCGTATCGCCGCGCTGGATGCGCTCCTCGCGCCAATAGCCGCCCGCCTGCACGACGGGCGCAATAACGGGCCGGGACAGCTCGCGGATGATCCGTTGTGCCGGGTCGACCGGAACCAGCGAGTCCGGCGCAAACGCAAATGCCGCGACCACGCCGGCAATCGTCAATAGCATGATTGCAGCGGCACGACCTAGCACGAGATGTGGGGCGAGCGCGGTGCCGCTTTGCGCTAGAATCCGACGTTTGCTCAAGACGGCTCCGCTCTCATCTGTTAACTGAAGTTGCCAACTGAGTTGCCAGCCGACTTCTTGGCTGGGGTTAACTGAGGTCCTTGCCTCGGCCTTACCCGAGGACCGCCGGATTGTAGCAGACGCTCCATTCCCCCTTCGCAGCCATGCCCTTCGACCTTGCCCACCAATTGGCCGTCTTCAAACGAGGCGCAGATGAGCTGATCGTCGAAGCCGAGCTCG
>DATNNK010000294.1:0-4477 GCA_035601875.1 Casimicrobiaceae bacterium
CTTGCCGTCCGGCGACCACTGCGGCTCGGAATCCTTGTCGCCCGCGGTCAACCGCCGCGCCTTGCTGCCGTCGATCGGAAAAAACCACAGCTCGGTGCGGCCTTCGTTCTTTTCCATGTTGTAGATCGTCACCGGCGCGCACGCGGCGCGGCCATCCGGCGAGATCGTCGGTGTCCCGACGCGTTTCAGCGACCAGAGGTCCTCGACGGTCAGGGCTTGTTTCTTGCGCGGCATGCGTTGGTCCGAAATAGAATGATGAGATGTGAGTCGGCGCGAGAGCCGAAAACTCGAGCGCCGCGCGACCCGCGCGATTGTACCCGCTCAGCCGTCCGGACACCCGCTGCGATGCGGTAGAATAAGCCCTTCTCGGCGCGTTCACGGCGCCACGCTTGCATCCTGAGCATTCAGCGAGGCCACGATGAACTACCGCCGGCTCGGCAGCTCCGGGCTCAAGTTGAGCGAGCTTTCGTTTGGCTCCTGGGTAACCTACGGCAATCAGCTCGGCGATGATTCCGCGCGTGAATGCATGGCCGCGGCGCACGATGCGGGAGTCAATTTTTTCGACAACGCCGAGGTGTACGCGAAGGGCAAGTCCGAGATCATCATGGGCAACGTGCTCAAGAAGCTCGGCTGGCGGCGCGAGTCGTATGTCGTCTCGACCAAGTTCTTCTGGGGCCTGAACGACGGCCCGAACGAAAAGAACACGCTCAATCGAAAGTATTTGACGCAGGCCATCGATGCATCGCTCGCGCGCCTGCAGCTCGATCACGTCGATCTCGTCTTCTGTCATCGTCCGGATCCCGAAACACCGATCGAGGAGACGGTATGGGCGATGCACGATATGATTCGCGCGGGAAAGGGCCATTACTGGGGAACCTCGGAGTGGAGCGCCGCCGAGATCATGGCCGCGTGGCAGATCGCGGAGCGCCACCACCTGGCCAAGCCGGTCATGGAGCAGCCGCAATACAACCTGTTTCACCGCGAGCGCGTGGAGAGCGAATACGCGCGCTTGTATAGCGACCTGGGGCTGGGGGTCACGACCTGGAGCCCTCTGGCGTCCGGGCTCCTCAGCGGGAAGTACAACGATGGCATCCCGAAGGATTCGCGCGCCACGCTCAAGGGCTACGAATGGCTCGCCGAGAGCGTTCTCGATCCGGTCAAGCTGAAGCAGGCCCGATCGCTTGCCCCGCTCGCCGCCGATCTGGGCTGCACGATGGCACAGCTCGCGCTCGCATGGTGCCTCAAGAACCCGAACGTCAGCAGCGTCATCACCGGAGCGAGCCGCCCGTCGCAGGTCATCGAGAACATGAAGGCGCTCGACGTCGTTCCGAACCTGGGCACCGACGTCATGTCGAAGATCGATGCGATCGTCGGCGTTCCCGCGTGACGATTCGATGAGGACGCAGACATACACGGTTGCCAATGAGTTGCCGATGAGTCTCGCATGAGCCGTCCATGAGCAACCCCCTCGAGAGCTGGACCGAGGAGCAGCGCTCCGCGTACCTTTATCGTGCCTGCGCAGACGCGGAGGCTGGCACGCCACGCGCCGACCTTTTCACTCGCCTGGCCGGAGAAGCGGAGGCGCAGGCCGCTATCTGGCGCGCGCAACTTACCGCCAGCGGCAAGCCCGCGCCAAAACCGTTCGTGCCGGAGCTGCGCACGCGTCTGGTCGCGCGACTGGTGGCCTTGTTCGGACCGCGGCCCTTGCGCGCGATTCTTGCCGCGATGAAGGTGCGCGGCATGGTGATCTACAGCGGGCGCGAACCCGGAGGCCACGTCAACGCGGCCGTCGGCAGCATCGAGCGGCGCCATCGGGGACTGAGCGGCGGCGGCAATCTGCGCGCGGCGGTATTCGGCTTCAACGACGGTCTGGTCTCCAACGCGAGCCTCATCTTCGGCGTCGCCGGCGCGAGCAGCGACGCCGCGGTGGTTCTACTGACAGGAGTGGCCGGCCTCACCGCCGGAGCATTCGCGATGGCCACAGGCGAATTCGTCTCGGTGCGCTCGCAGCGCGAGCTCTTCGAGTATCAGATCGGACTCGAGCGGGACGAGCTGGAAGAATATCCCGACGCCGAAGCGCAGGAGCTGGCACTGATCTACCGGGCAAAGGGCTTGGGCGCGGTCGAAGCCGACCGCGTCGCCAAGCAGCTTATCTCGGACCCGGAGCACGCACTGGACACGCTTGCCCGCGAGGAGCTCGGCCTCAATCCGGACGAACTGGGCTCACCGTGGGGCGCGGCGATATCGTCGCTGCTCTCCTTCGCCATCGGCGCGGCGGTCCCACTGCTGCCTTTCGTCTTTGGCGCAGGCGCGCGCGCATTGCCGATAAGCGCGCTGCTGACTGCGCTGGCGCTTTTCGGCGTCGGCGCCACGCTATCCCTGTTCACCGGACGCAGCGCCCTTTTCTCCGGCGCGCGCATGATGCTTCTCGGAGGTCTTGCCGCGGCGGTCACCTTCGGCGTCGGCCGCCTGTTCGGCGTCAGCGTCACCTGACGTCCACCTCCTGAGGATCGCAGAAGCGAGTGACAGCACCAGGTTCGTCATCCCCAATGGCCTGCTCGGCTGCCGCTGACAGAGCGGTACGCGGATAGCACCGATGCCGCTCGCCCGCGTGACCTTGCAGCCCGGGCGCGAGAAGTCGCTCGCGCAGTGGCATCCATGGGTTTTTTCCGGGTCGATCGCCACCGTCGACGGAGCGCCAGCCGGAGGCGACACGGTGCTTCTGCACGCGTCAGACGGAACGCCGCTGGCCAGTGCCGCGTGGAGTCCTGAATCGAAAATTCGCGCGCGCGTGTGGAGCTTCGATCCACACGAAAACATCGACGCCGCTTTTTTCCGGACGCGTGTGGGCTCCGCGGTCCGCGCCCGCGATGAATTGCTCGACAGCGCGCACAACGCGTGCCGGTTGATCCATGGCGAGTCGGATGGCCTCCCGGGTTTCATCGCCGATCGCTACCAGGATGTCGTGGTGATGCAGATATTCGCCGCGGGTGCCGAGCGATGGCGTGACGCGCTTATCGACGCGCTGGCCGAGGCGACAGGGTGCGCCGCGATCTACGAACGCTCTAACGTTGACGTGCGCACCCTCGAAGGCCTCGCGCCGCGCGAGGGACCGGTGAGAGGCACGATGCCCCCAAGAGTCGACATTATCGAGGGTGGTCTCAGCTTCATTGTCGATGTCGTGCACGGCCAGAAGACCGGCTTCTACCTCGATCAGCGCAACAACAGAAAGCGTGTGCGCGCGCTTACGTCCGGTCGCGACGTGCTGAATTGTTTTTGCTACACCGGCGGCTTCACCATCGCCGCGCTGGCCGGAGGCGCAAAGTCGGTGCTGTCGATCGACAGCTCGGCCGAAGCGCTTGCCCTCGCCCGCGAGAACGTCGCCGCCAATGGCTTCGATCCGGCGCGTACCGAATGGCGCGACGCCGACGTCTTCGCCGAGCTGCGCAAGCTTCGCGACGCCGCGCGGGCATTCGATATGATAGTGCTCGATCCGCCAAAGTTCGCTCCGACGGCGCAACACGCGGAGAAGGCGACTCGGGCATACAAGGACATCAATCTGCTCGCGCTCAAATTGCTTCGACCTGGAGGCCTGCTGGCCACGTTTTCATGCTCGGGCGGGATCTCGGCGGACCTGTTTCAGAAAATCGTCGCCGGCGCCGCACTGGACGCAAGAGCGAACGCGGTCGTCATCGAGCGTTTCGCGGCTTCGGCGGATCATCCGGTGGCCCTGAATTTTCCACAGGGCGATTATCTGAAGGGTCTGCTCGTGCGCAAGAACTCCTGACCAACCAGGATAGCGGGTCAGAAATTCGCTCGCTAGTTTGCGGTGCTCATCGTTCAATGCCGCCGCCAAGCGCGCGGGCCACCTGAAACGCGCAAGCAAGTCGGCGCACACAGGAATCGCCGCCTGCTTGCGTTGGAGCAGCCGAGCTTACGCCTTCTTGGTCGACAGGCAGGTCTTCATGAACGCCTTGCGCTCGGCGCCCTTCTTGACCCGATGCCTGCTTCCGGAACAGCAGTAGTCCGACCTTCACTGCGAGACCTAAGAATGTCGTAGATTTGTTTCTCTGCCCTCGATCGCTCGTCCACGTCCCACCCATGCCTACGGAAGACCTCCCAACACCAAGGCACGGCAAAGCCCTTAGCGAACGGGACGTAACCCTCATCGCGGACGTCGTGCAATGCGGCGAGTAAGCTGAAAGCTTCGAGCACTTGGCAGAATATCTGCCACCGGGTTTCTTTACCCTTCGGTTGCAGTTGGTCCGCAAACTTCCGCCCAGGTGTGATGAACTTGGGCGGCTCGACCGTGATTAGGCCCGCTTTCGCGAGTAGCCTGCGCGTCCACATGATCCGCGTCGCCTCGGTGATGTTCACCAGGTTGATGTGATTCATCATCATTGTAGAGCGTTGGCAATTCCAGCATGGTCGATTTGACCGTGCGGTGACCACTTCGCTTGACAATCCGATACCGCAA
>DATNNK010000295.1:0-3728 GCA_035601875.1 Casimicrobiaceae bacterium
GTCCGCCGTCTATTTGCCCGCGGCGTTGCGCCGCTTGACGTCGATGTCGTAATACCGCCAGGGATGCTGTTCGTAAACGGTGTGCTTGAAGCCCTGCACCCAGGGTTGCACCAGAACGTTCTCGTAGCGGTACGCGTTATACATCCATGGAGCATAGGCATTCACGAGCTCGGACATGCGACGAAACAGGCGCGCTCGTTCCGGGCTATCGGGCAGCTGCTGTGCCTGCTCGTAGAGCTTGTTGAACTCGGGCAAGTTGAAACGGGAAAAGTTGTCGAGACCGGAGTGCGGGCCGTAGAGAAGCGACATGAAGCCGAAGCCCTCGGGTGTCGTATTGATCTGGCCCAGGAACCACATTTGCAGCTGGCCCGAGCGTGCCATCTTGAGCAGATCGGGCCACTTCTGAACGAGGAATTCGACGCGGATGCCAATCGCGTTCAGGCTACGCTGCCACAGTTCCACATATTGGCGTGTCAACGCGGACGGGTCCGCGGCCATCATGATCTTGAGCGGCTTGCCGTCGGGCATATCGCGCCAGCCGTCTCCGTCGCGGTCTACATAACCGAACCTGTCGAGTAGCGACTTAGCTCCGGCGGGGTCGAATTTGGCGTTCCCGTGTATCGTCGCATCGTAACCTGATGCGGTAGGCGGGATAGGTTGCGTCGCGGGCTCGCCCTGGCCCTGGCGGATGATGCGGATCTCCTCCTCGACGTTGTACGCCATGCTGAGCGCACGACGCAGCGCGATCTTGTCTTTGGCATAGCCGCCGACGACCGGATCTTCCATATTGAAGTATGTATACGTCACCGCCGGCTGTAGGCCGCGCGCGAGCACGATGCCCTGCCGGATAAATTCGGGCTTGAGCTTGTTGTCGGTCCCGAGGGCGTTGCTGACGAGATCGGACGGCACCTGTAAATAGTCGAGCTCGTGATTGCGGAACGCGAGCAGCCGCGGATTCGACTCCTCGATGATGTTGATTTCGATGCGTCCGATCGCGGGAATGTTCTTGCCGCGCATCTCTTTCATGATCGCGCGATCCTCGGGTTTCGAGCTGTCGGGAAACGTCTCGTCGCGATAGCCGGGATTGGCTTCGAGAACGATCTTCTGCGTGCGCCGCCATTCCTTGAGGCGATACGGCCCGGTCCCGACCGGATTCGCCATCGCCCAGCCGCTGTCGTCGCCGTATTTCTCGATGACCTCGCGGGCGACGGCGGCGGTCGGAACCGTCGTCAGATCGGACTGCAACTCATAGGTCGGGTAGTTGAGCTTGACCTGAATCGTATAGCGATCGATGGCTTGCAGGCCTTCGATGGGTGCATCGTAATCGAACTTGCCCGAGGCTTTCGCGGCCACGACGACCTTGTCTGCGCCGACCAGCTTGCCGTCGAACACCGCCACGTTATTCGAGCGTGCTCTGGGATCGATAATGCGCTTCCACGCGTAGACATAGTCGGCGGCGACGAGCTCACGCTTCTTTCCGTTGAATGCGGGATCTTCGGAGAAGAAAATGCTCGGCCTGACATGCATCGTCCAGGTCTTGCCGTCGGCCGATATCTCCGGCATCGCGGTCGCCGTGTTGGGAACAATCTTGTAGGGCCGGGCGAGATAGTCGTAGCGGTACAGCGGATCGAAGATCACGCGGTTGACATATGCTGAGTAGACATCGCCGACGGGCTGCGGATCGAAGCCGGTCTCCGCGACTGGAAATGAAACACGCAGCGTCTTGTTGAGATCCGCGGCGACGGCAGCAGCGACGCCGAGCGTGGCAACGAACGCGACAACGACGGCGATGATGCTTCGCGTCGCGCGCATCACAACAGTTTTTCGATATCGCCGGCGATGGCTTCGGGCTCGACGTTGGGCGCGTAACGCTCGATGACGTTGCCGTGGCGGTCGACCAGGAACTTGGTGAAGTTCCATTTGATGGCCTCGGAGCCGAGCACTCCCGGCTTGGCCTTCTTCAGATACTGGTAGAGCGGCGCCGCCTTGTCGCCGTTGACATCCACCTTGGCAAACAGCGGAAAGGTCACTCCATAGTTGACCTCGCAGAACGACTCGATCTCGTCTTCGGTCCCGGGCTCCTGGGCGCCGAACTGGTTGCAGGGAAAGCCGAGCACATCGAGCCCGCGCGCGTGCATTTTCTTGTAGACCGCCTCGAGCCCCTTGTACTGCGGCGTGAAACCGCATTTGCTCGCGGTGTTCACGATCAACAGCACCTTGTCCTTGTACTGGTCGAGCTTCTGCTCTTTGCCGTGAATGTCGGTCACCGGAATGGCGTAGATGGATTTGGTAACTGAATTGCTCGCTGAGTTGCTCATGGCATGCTCCGGAATATGAATGTGTGCCTGTACATTATGCGCTGGCCGCTCGCGTCTTGGCGCTGACAAGAGCCGCCGCTGCCCAACCGCGGATCGGCGTCATGCTTTGCCGAATCCGCCGCCGCCAGGCGTCTGGATGACGAACACGTCGCCTTCCTTCATCTCGACCTTGAAGGTCGCACCGAAGTCCTCGCGCATGCCGTCGACGCGTTCCACCCAGTTGCGGCCGACCTCGCCCGGCGCACCGCCTGCCATGCCGAACGGCGGCACGCGGCGGTGGTTGGCGAGCATGGCAGCGGTCATGGGTTCGAGAAAGCGCACGCGCCGCTCGCCGCCGTCACCGCCACGATGTCGACCCGCGCCGCCGCTGCCGCGGCGCACCCTGAATTCTTCCAGGCGCACGGGAAAACGCCACTCGAGAACCTCGGGATCGGTGAGCCGCGAGTTGGTCATGTGCGTCTGCACCACGCTGACGCCGTCGAAATCGGGACCCGCGCCCGAGCCACCGGAGATCGTCTCGTAATACTGGTAGGTTTCGTTGCCGAAGGTGAAGTTGTTCATGGTGCCCTGAGATGCGGCGAGCGCGCCGAGGGCGCCGTATAGCGCGTCGGTCACCGCCTGCGATGTTTCGACGTTGCCGGCGACGACCGCGGCGGGATAGCGCGGCGCCAGCATCGATCCCTCGGGAATCACGATGTTAAGCGGCTTCAGGCACCCAGCGTTCATCGGAATCTCGTCATCGACAAGCGTCCGAAAAACGTACAGCACCGCTGCCTTGCACACCGCCGACGGAGCGTTGAAGTTGGTGGGCTGCTGCGCGCTGGTGCCTGTGAAGTCGATCGCCGCCTCCCGCTTTGCCTTGTCGATGCGGATAGTCACGACGATCTTCGCGCCGTTGTCCATCTCGTATTCGAAGTGCCCGTCCTTGAGCACGTCGAGCACGCGGCGCACCGCTTCCTCGGCGTTGTCCTGCACGTGCGTCATGTAGGCACGCACCACGTCCAGGCCGAAATGCGCGACCATCTTTTTCAGCTCCTCGATACCCTTCGCGCAGGCGGCAACCTGCGCCCGAAGGTCGGCCAGATTCTGGTCGATATTGCGCGACGGATATCTGCCAGAAGCGAGGATCGCGCGCATCTCGTCCTCGAGAAAGCGGCCCTGCGTGACCAGCTGGACGTTGTCGAGCAGCACGCCCTCCTCCTCCACGTGACGCGAGTCCGGCGGCATCGAGCCCGGGGTCGTGCCTCCGATGTCGGCGTGATGGCCGCGCGACGCGACATAGAACTCCGGCGCCGCGGCGTCGAGGAACACCGGCGCGATCACCGTCACGTCAGGCAGATGCGTCCCACCGTTGTATGGCGCGTTCAACACGTACACGTCACCGGCCTGCATGGTGGCGCGCCGGCGGTC
>DATNNK010000296.1:0-2678 GCA_035601875.1 Casimicrobiaceae bacterium
ATTGTTCGGTTCATTCCGGGGCTCCGACACAGCTTTGAGGTGACCGAGCGCGTTGTTCCGGATGGCGCGGCAATCAGAGCTTTTCGTCCACGTTCTTTGACGAGGAACCCTTTAGCAGGCCCACATCCGCGCTCGCAGCGCCACGTTCGATTTCCGCCGCAACACTCACCGCTCGGTAGCCGTTGTTAGCCTTCACGGCTTTGGCGGCCGCGTCGGCAAGCGTGGACTTTGCTTTGGCGATCGCGTTGGCTTGCTTCTTGGCGTCTTTAAGATCGTCCGCCTCCGTGATGGGTTCTACCTTCGTGATCTTGCCCGTTTTATGATCGACGATGACCTCGAAAAACTGGCCACCCTTGGCGGTGTAAACCGACAATTGCAATTTTCCGTCCTCAATCTCGAACTTGCCGGAAATCGGCTTGCCCTCGGCTTCACTTGCTCGCAAGCCGGCTTCGAGTGAAACCGTGGCGTCCTTTAGAGCTGCGGCGAGTGCGGGCGCATTCTTCGCCGCTTCTGCTGCTTCGGCTTTCTCGGAGCCTTTGGTCTCCTGAGCTTGCGCCGAGGCAGTTCCGACCGCTAAGCCGAATGCCATCATCGCGATCCATAGATTTTTCATGACACTCTCCAGCTTGTGTTTGTACGGTGGCAGATCTCTATCCGTCGCCGAGCGCCGCCGTGAAAGCTCGGTCACGCGGTCGAGAGGGTATACAGGGCACCGCGATCGCCACAGTCTCCCGGATCCGGTGGCCGTACCCGCACCCTAACGTGCATCTTTGGAATCCTGATCATCACCTTGAGCACGGAGACTGGCGCCGCGCCTGCCGCCGAATCCCCTAGGCTACTTTTGCGCCGTAAGCACCCATCGCCGCGGGGTTCCAGGTGTGCGTCTCACCACGCGCGTGCCGACACCAGGCGTACAGCGCGTCGTAGACCACCAGACCGTGTTTCAGCATCTCGTGGTCGTCGCGATAGTTGTAGGAAAGCCCCAGAGAAATCGCGAGCAATCCCGCCGCCTGTGGGGCGAGTTCCGGGCGCGCGGTGTCTGCGCCGCGCACGATGACCGCGAGTTCGGCGAGTGCCGGATCGTCGAACCCGTACTTGCGCAGAAAGGCATCGAAACTGCACCGCTCGCCGACGTGGGTGAGTTCAACGTCGAGCACGTCATACGGAATGGCGTTGCGATCGCGCGCGGTTGCGAGCACATCGCCCGGCGGTACGAACAGAAACTCCGGCTCGCCATCGATGAAGCGCGCAATCAGCCACGGACAGGCGATGCGATCGATCTTCGGGCGTTCTCGGGTCACCCACTTCATGGGAGTCCTCCAGCGCTGGCAGACGTCGTGACGAATTGTTAAGAGCGTGAAGAGTACTACGATAGTGTAGGCTTGACTACATGCCAGATTCCCAGGTGTGGCTGATGCTGGTCAACAGCGTGTCCGGCGAGAACAAAACGGCACGCATGCGCATCTGGCGCGCGCTCAAGGCAAGTGGGGCCGCGGCGCTGCGTGACGGCGTGTATCTGTTGCCGAAATCGGAGAGCGCCCGAGCGGTATTTGCCGAACAGGCCGAAGAAGTGGTCGCAGCCGGTGGTATGGCGCACATCGTCGCATTCGACGGCGAAGACGATTCGCAGCAACGCGAGTTCGTCCGGCTCTTCGATCGCAGTACGGACTATGCCGAGCTCTTCGGGAAGCTCGATTCCCTTAAGACCGGGATCGCAAAACTCGACGAAGTCGAAGCCCGTCGCCAAGCGGCGGCACTGCGTCGCGACATCGCAGCCCTCGGCGCCATCGATTTTTTCCCCGGCGCTTCGCGGCATCAGGTCGAGAGCGCCCTGGCCGACGCCGAGGCGGCCCTCAACGCACGCTTTTCGCCCGATGAGCCGCATGCGGCAAAAGGAGTCATTCCAAAGCGCGAGAAAGGGCAGTACCGCGGACGCACCTGGGCGACGCGCGAGCGTCCCTGGATCGATCGCGTTGCCTCCGCGTGGCTGATTCGCCGTTTCATCGACCCGAAAGCGAAATTCCGCTGGCTGAAAAAACCCAAGGACTGCCCGAAGACCGCGCTGGGCTTCGATTTTGACGGCGCGGAGTTCACGCATATTGGCGCGCGGGTGACGTTCGAAGTGCTGGCCGCAAGTTTTGGGTTGGACAACGACCGTGCAATTGCGCGCCTTGGGGCACTGGTCCACTACCTCGACGTCGGCGGCATTCCGGTGCCAGAAGCCGCCGGCTTCGCAGCCATCATGGCCGGCGCACGCGCGCAGCAAGCTGACGACGACAAGCTTCTGCAAAGCATGAGTGCCGTGCTCGATGCGCTGTACGCGAGCTATAGCGAACTCCCCGGAGGTGAATCATGAACGATGGTCGATATGCACGGTTCGTACGTATGCGGATCACGGCGATAAGGATCGCCGGGTGTCTCGCTGCAAGTGCGCTGATCTCCGCCCAGAGCATCGCCGCGCCGCCGGCATCACTTGATGCCAAAGCAATCGGTGAAGCGAGCGGGGCGACGGCGATCACGACGCCCGACGGCGTGGTGAAGATCGGCTGGCCGCGCATCGATGTGACCGTCACGGTCGATGGCATGACGCTACCGCCCGCGGCGGGCCTGGGCTCGTGGGCCGCGTTTGCGCCGATGGCACCGGGCGCGATGGTGATGGGCGACACCGTCGTGTTCGA
>DATNNK010000297.1:0-3823 GCA_035601875.1 Casimicrobiaceae bacterium
GCGATCGTCGGGGAGACCGTGAATATCGCCGCGCTGGGGACGCTGATCAGCACTCCCTTGCCGCGCCGGGATCTCGCACCGGGTGACTCGGTGCAGATCATTGTCCGCCCCGAAGCCATCGAAATCGTGCGCGGCGGCGACGAAAAAACACATTCCGGCCTATTGCATGCGACCATCGTGTCGCGCACATTTCTCGGCGAGAAAATCGAGTATTCAGCGCGCTGCGCGGACGAAATGCTGCAAATCGTCCGTTACAACGAGGGGCCCGGCGCACTCATTCCGGAGGGTGCAACCGTCTTCCTTCGCTTTGCCGCGGACGCGCTAACCGTGCTCGGTGAGACGCATCCGGAGGGTCGCGAGTGAGTGAACCAACTGCCGATGTCGCCATGCCTTCCGTGGTCAGGCGCTGCGGCTTGCGTGCCTTGCTCCTGCTCGCGGGGCTAGTCCTCGCGTCGGGTGCCGTGGTGCACGGCGCGGAAGCGCCACGCGAAGTACACGGCATGTCCGACGCCTTTGCCGCTCCCGGCGTGGCGATGGCCTGGGGAGTCGTGCGAGGAGCGAGCGAAACGGCAACGGTCGTTGTCGCTCGCATCGTCACCGATCCGGCGACGTACCCATGGCTCGCCGTCACAGGCGGCGATCCCTTTACGCACCGCACAGGGCCCTTGTTGGCGGCAACACGGAGTGCCGGGGTGATCGAGGTGCGGTCGCCTCGGGCCCACTTCGCCGACCTTCCCCGCACCGAGTTCCGCCTTTACAACTCCGCGGCGGCGGTGCAGCAGGATGTGCCCGCGCTGGTCATATTTTTTCTTGGCGTGCCCGACACGACGCCCGAATTCGCAACCGAGGACAAGCTCCAGGCGTACCTCGCCGATCGCGTTGCACGCCTCGCCGGCGCCAGCGGAGGCAAGCCGCCGTGACTCGCGCTGAACACGGCGCGAGACAACGGCATTGTGACCGTTGTTGAAGCGAGTCAATCCATCTGAGTGATGAACTTGGTATTGAGATACCCGTCAAAGGTTTCGCTCCCGCCTTCTCTGCCATAGCCGCTGTCGTTGATTCCGCCAAACGGAGTTTCCGGGAAAGTCATCCCGAAGTGATTGATATTGACCATGCCGGCGGCAAGCGCGTTCGATATTGCATGCGCTGTTTTCGATGACGTGGTGAATGCGAACGCGGCCAGCCCATAGCTCAGACTGTTGGCACGCCGCACGACCTCGTCGAAATCCTTGAATGGCGTCACCGCGGCTATCGGCCCGAAGGGCTCATCGGTCATCAAGCGAGATTGGTCACTAAGATCGGTGACGACCGTCGGGGCGAAAAAGTTGCCCTTGGTGCCGAGGCGCTTTCCTCCCGTGGCGATCTTTCCTCCGTGCGTGAGCGCGTCCGCGACAAAGAGCTCCATCGCCTCGACCCTTCGCGAATGGCACAGCGGGCCCATCTGCGTGGCTTCATCCAACCCCGCGCCCACGTTGATGTTGCCAATGGCGCGAGTGAACCGCTCCAGATACGAGTCATGGGCGTCTCGCTGCACATAAAACCGGGTGGGCGAGATACAGACCTGGCCGGCATTGCGCATCTTGTAGGCGGCGAGCATGTCCGCGGCACGCTCGATGTCGGCATCGTCGAAAACGATGACAGGTGCGTGCCCGCCGAGCTCCATCGTAGTGCGCTTCATTTGCTGCCCCGCCAAGGCCGCCAACCGCTTGCCGACGGGAACCGAGCCGGTGAACGAAATCTTGCGCACGATGGGCGATCGAATCAGATACTCCGAAACCTCGCTCGGAACGCCCCAGACGAGGTTCAGGCAGCCGGCAGGAAGGCCGGCGTCCTCGAACAAATGCCCAAGGGCCAGGATGGCCGACGGGGCGTCCTCGGGGCCCTTGAGGATGATTGTGCAGCCGGCGCCTAGCGCCGCACAGATCTTGCGGATGGCCTGGTTGAACGGAAAATTCCAGGGAGTGAATGCGGCGCAGACGCCGACCGGCTCGTGCACCACCAGTTGTCGCACATTGGGCAATCGTGCAGGAATGACCCGCCCATAGATGCGGCGGCACTCCTCGGCGTGCCAGTCGGCGTGATCGGCGCAGGCCTTCACTTCGGCTAACGCCTCCGCGAGTGGCTTGCCCTGGTCGAGTGTCAGGTTCCGGGCGATCAACGGCGCGCGCTCGCGTGTCAGCTCGCCGACCTTGCGCAAGATCCGGCTGCGCTCCATGGGCGAGCTCTTGCGCCAGGATTCGAATGCGCGCTGCGCGCTGGTCAAGGCCCGGTCGAGGTCCGCGGTCGTCGCGTGCGGCAATCGGCCGAGAATCTCGTCCGTGGCGGGATTGAGGACTTCCTGCTCCCGCCGACCGTCACCATTGAGCCAGTTCCCATCGATGTACAGCGCAAGCGTTTCATACGTCATGGCAGGATTCCCTCGAAAGCAGCGATTTGGTCGACCGCAGGCTGATAGCGCGGGTGACGTCGAGCATCATCGGCAGATGATCGGTCGCCATCGCAACACCCGCGGATGGCGCTGAAGCGTCGGCGGGTTGACAATCCGCGCGCCAGCCCTTAACTTCCAAGCATAGCGCCGATTTGACCCTAGCTTGCGGGCGCTCTACAAATGCAGCTAAAGCGGCTTTCGACGGAAACCCGCTCGGCGGCAGCTGAACGGGTTTTTGGTTTTTGGAGCTGGAAAAATGAACGAGATTACCGACAAGACCGCGCTGCTCGAGAGCCTCTTGAAGCAGCGTATCCTCATTCTGGACGGGGCGATGGGCACCATGATCCAGGCCTACAAGCTGAGCGAGGAAGGCTATCGCGGTCCTGCGGCGTGCGGGCTGCACGATCACGCGCACGACTTGAAGGGCGACAACGACCTGCTGGTGCTCACCCGGCCGGAAATCGTGCGCGAGGTCCACAACAAGTTTCTGGAAGCCGGCGCCGACATCATCGAGACCAATACCTTCAACGCGACGCGGATCGCGCAGGCCGACTACAAGCTCGAAAGCCGCGTGCGCCAAATCAACCTCGCCGCGGCCAGAATCGCACGCGAGTGTGCCGATGCTTGGACGGCGAAGACGCCCGACAAGCCTCGATTCGTCGCCGGGGCGCTGGGGCCGACCAACCGCACGGCGACGATCTCGCCCGACGTCAACGACCCGGGCTTTCGCAACGTGAGCTACGACGAGCTGGTCGCCGCGTATACCGAAGCTATCGACGGACTGGTCGAAGGCGGCGCCGATCTGCTGCTCGTGGAAACGATATTCGATACGCTCAACGCCAAGGCGGCGCTGTTTGCGATCGAAACCTACTTCGAGGAGCACGCGATCAGGCTGCCGGTCATCGTCTCGGGCACGATTACCGACGCCTCGGGGCGCACGCTCTCCGGCCAGACGCCGGAAGCTTTCTGGGACTCGGTGCGACACGCAAGACCGCTGGCGGTGGGTCTCAACTGCGCGCTCGGCGCTGCTTTAATGCGCCCGTACATCGAGGAAATCTCGCGCGTCGCGGACACCTTCGTCTCCTGCTATCCGAACGCGGGCCTACCCAATCCGATGAGCGATACGGGCTACGATGAAACGCCCGAGACCACGGCGAGGCTGATCGAGGATTTCGCCAGGAATGGCTTCGTCAATATTGTCGGCGGCTGCTGCGGCACGACGCCGGCGCATATCCGCGCCATTGCCGACGCGGTCGCGAAGCTGGCGCCGAGGAAGGTCCCGAGCGAAGAAGCAGAGGAGCCGGCGACCGCCTGACTTCTTCCGCAGCGCACGCGGCGGCTTTCGGATCGCGCGTGACTTAAGCACCCTAGAGCATGTCTCACGCCCTCAAGCTT
>DATNNK010000298.1:0-3336 GCA_035601875.1 Casimicrobiaceae bacterium
TCACAACCAAATTCTGACCGAGCAACAGATCAAGGATGTGACCGCGCTGCTGATGGACCCGCAGTCCCCCGTCAACAAGTGACGCATCCGTCCAAGAGCAAGACGCGAAGCGTCGCCGCGATTGGATACGGATGCGTCATCCCCGCTCATTTTGGTAACTGCGCGGGGATCCATGTTGCGTAAAGATCCAACGGATTGCCGTTTGCTCGGGAACGACGGTAAGCCGCGTCATCTCCGCGAATCGAGCCCGACGGGGCGAAGTTTCCAGGAACGGCCAAACGCGGGTCCCCGTGTCTTTGAGCCGGCAGCCGTAAATCCACATGAATCGCCGCGAATTCCTTGAGGTCCTCGCCGCGGCATCGGCAGCGGGCTTCCCGTTGGCGGGGCGTGGCGCCACGACGCGGAACGCGTCGAATGTCTACGACGTGCCGCGTTTTGGCAACGTGCATCTGCTGCACTTCACCGATTGTCATGGGCAATTGCTGCCGACGTACTTTCGCGAGCCGAGCGTCAACCTCGGCTTGGGCGATGCCGCCGGACGTCCCCCGCATCTGGTGGGCGAGGCCTTCCTTCACTACTTTGGCATCGCGCCGGGGACGCGCGATGCGCACGCCTTTACCTCGAGCGACTTTATCGCGGCGGCAAAAACTTATGGCAAGGTTGGCGGCTTCGCGCACCTCGCCACGCTGGTCGAGCGGCTGAAGGCGAGCCGCCCGGCGGCGCTGCTGCTCGACGGCGGCGATAGCTGGCAAGGCTCGGCGACGGCGCTGTGGACCAAGGGCCAGGACATGATAGACGCGTCCAAGCTGCTCGGCGTGGACGCGATGACAGGGCATTGGGAATTCACGCTCGGTGCCGATCGCGTCAAGGAGGTCGTCGAAGGGGACTTCAAGGGGCGCGTCGACTTTCTCGCGCAGAACGTCAGGACCGCCGACTTCGGCGATCCGGTCTTCGCGCCGTACATGATGCGAGAGCAGAACGGAGTGCCGATCGCGATTGTCGGTCAGGCGTTTCCGTACACGCCGATCGCCAATCCGCGCTACTTCGTTCCCGACTGGAGCTTCGGCATCCGCGAGCAGGAGCTGCAGCAAGTCGTCGACGAGGTGCGCGGCAAGGGGGCGCAGGTTGTCGTGTTGCTGTCTCACAACGGCATGGACGTCGACCTGAAGCTCGCCTCTCGAGTTCGCGGTATCGACGCCATTCTCGGCGGGCATACGCACGACGGAGTCCCTCGCCCTTCGGTCGTCGCCAACGCCGGCGGCAAGACGCTGGTGACCAATGCCGGCTGCAATGGCAAGTTTCTCGCCGTGCTCGACTTCGACGTAAAAAACGGCAGCGTTGCCGATTTCCGCTACAAGCTGTTGCCGGTATTCGCGAACCTGCTCCCTGCGCGAAGCGACATGGCCGCGCTTATTTCGAGGGTGCGCTCACCGTATGAGCATCGCTTGCAGGAAAAGCTGGCCGTGACCGAAGGCATGCTTTACCGGCGCGGCAACTTCAATGGCAGCTTCGATCAACTGATCGTCGACGGCCTGATGGCCGAAAAAAATGCCGAGATCGCTTTCTCGCCCGGCTTCCGCTGGGGCACGACGCTGCTCCCCGGACAGTCGATCACGCTCGAACAGCTCATGAATCAAACGGCGATAACATATCCGTATGTGACGGTGAATGAGCAGAGCGGCGAGACGATCAAGATCATCCTCGAGGACGTCGCCGACAACCTTTTCAACCCGGATCCTTACTATCAGCAAGGTGGCGACATGGTGCGCGTCGGTGGATTGCAATACAGCTGCGATCCAGCGGCTGCGATGGGCAGTCGCATCTCAGCCATGACGCTCAATGGAACGCCGCTGCAAGCCGATAAGCGCTACAAGCTTGCCGGCTGGGCACCGGTGTCGGAAGAGTCAAGAGTCGCCGGCGGCGAGCCCATCTGGGAGCTGATGACGCGCTATCTGCGCGGGCAGAAAACGATCCGGCCACGCGCGTTGAATGTTCCCAAGCTCGTTGGCGTGGCCGGCAATCCCGGCCTGGCCTAGCGGCGCTAGAGCGGCGGTTCCCGCGCCGCGGCAGCGCGAAGCTTCCGCGTGATCGCCATCAGGCGCTCGAGCGGAAACTCGCGCACGATCGCCTCTTTCGATTCCACCAGCATGCGCGCGAACGACCACTTGGCGGGAAAGGCCTCGGCCGGAAGCCGGTCATGGTGCTTTTCGGCGAACCGTTGGCGTAACGCTGCCAGGCGTCTCCGAAGGTGCCGCCCGACGCATGGATCACCGCGATTTCGGCGCTGACGCCGACCGAAAACCCGGCAAGATGCGCAGCAAACGAGAAATCGAGGTCGTATCCGTGAAAGCCATCGAAGGTCACTTCATCGAACGCAACGGACTCGACCACGGCGCGCTTGGCGACAAAGAACATGCCGTCGAGTCCCTGCAGGCCTGTGGCTAATGGACCATCGACTCCGAACACGCCGACGTAAAAGCGCTGGCCGTCCGGCGCGGGCTGCGCCAGCCAGCCATGCAGGAAGGGGTGGCCCGCGGCGGGCCAGTAGCCGCTCAGGACCTTGGATGTCCCGACGACTCCGATGACGTCGAGCGATGCGCTCGCGCGAGCGATCGCCGACGCAAGATCGCCGGAAACAATCTCGACGTCGTCGTGGCTGAAGAGCAGCAATTCACCACGCGACTTTTGCACCGCGCGGTTGTAGCCTTCGGCGAGCGAACGCGCATCGTGGATACCGATAATTTCGTGCGGATAGCTCGAAAGAAGGCGTTGGTAGTTGGCGGTGACGCGCGCGTACTTGGCGGCGTCGATACTGCAGATGAGCACCGAGATGCGCGGTCCTACCATGCAGGGCGCCGGCGAAGATCGGTTGCGAAGACTTCGATCAGCTGACGGTCACTCGCGCGAACTTTCGCTTGCCTGCCTGCACCACGACCGTCCTGCCGGCAGCGATAACCGAGCCCTTGTCCGTCACGATGTCACCGTCGATTTTCAGGCCGCGCTGCTCGACCAGGCGCATCGCTTCCGAGGTGCTCGAGGTCAGACCCGCCTGCTTGCACAACTGCGGAATCGCCAAGCCCGCGCCGGCGGTGTGCAGTGTTACCTCGGGCATGCTTTCGGGCATGGCGCCGTCGCGAAATCGAGATTCGAACTCGGTAAGCGCGGCGTCGGCCGCGGCTCGCCCATGAAAACGGCCGACGATCTCCTGCGCCAGCATCACCTTGGCTTCGCGAGGGTTACGGCCTTCGGCGCATTCCTTTCGCAGCTTGGCGATCTCGTCCAGGGGTTTGAACGACAAGAGCTCGAAGTAGCGCCACATCAGCTCGTCGGAGATCG
>DATNNK010000299.1:0-9319 GCA_035601875.1 Casimicrobiaceae bacterium
ACTGAACCACATTTCATCGACACCGAAGAGCATGTCCACGCCTCATAATGCTCGCAGTTCGGCTCGCTCGTCCTCTGCCGAGGACCTCGAAGACGCGCAATTCCTCGCCGCGATGGGCCGGCGAGTACGCGATGCGCGCACACGGCGCGGCATGGCGCGGAAGGCCCTCGCACAGCACTCAAGCGTCTCGGAACGCTATTTGGCGCAACTGGAGACCGGTGGCGGAAACGCGTCTGTGCTTCTCCTGCGCAATGTGGCGCGCGCGTTGGGAGTGTCGCTGATCGAGCTGCTCGACCAACACGAAGCTTCGGTCGAGCAGCGGCTGATTCGACGCTTCCTCGAACAGTTGCAGGAGCAGCAGCTCGAGGATGTAGTGTTCCGGCTCATGCGCGAATTCGGCCAGGAAGGAGCCAATCGCAAGAGGCGTGTCGCGCTGGTCGGATTGCGCGGCGCCGGCAAGACGACATTGGGCGGCGCGCTTGCGACTGAACTGCGGCTTCCGTTCCTGGAACTCGACCGCGAGATCGAACGCGACGCCGGCATTAGCTTGAGCGAAGTGTTTTCGCTTTACGGACAGGCAGGCTACCACCGCATCGAGCGTCAATGCCTCGAGCGGATAATTCAGAGCAACGAGCAGATGGTCATGAGCGTGGGGGGCGGCATCGTTTCCGAGGCGCAATCTTACGACCTGCTGCTTCTCAACTGTTTCACCGTGTGGGTCAAGGCATCACCCGAGGAACATATGGCGCGCGTCGTAGCCCAGGGAGACTTCCGCCCGATGCAGGGCAACACCGAAGCGATGGATGATCTGAAACGGATCCTCAACGCGCGTGAGCCTCTTTACCGTAAGGCAGATGTAACGCTGGACACTTCCGGCGAGGGTCCCGAGCAGAGTTTGCGCAAACTGCGTCAAAACGTGTTGGTCTAGCGGCCGATCCAGGCCATCAGGAGGAACCATGTTGGAGGCGGCCGCAACGTCGAAGCATGAATCCGGGATTCCGGCCAAGCCATTCGTCACTTATGACACCCATCCGAACCGCTACGCGCACTGGAAGCTGTCCTACGACGGTCCTATCGCAACGCTGAAGATGGACGTCGATGAGAATCGCGGGATCAGCCCCGGCTACAAGCTCAAGCTCAACTCCTACGATCTGGGGGTTGACATCGAACTCTCCGACGCCTTGCAGCGCATTCGCTTCGAGCATCCCGAGGTGAAGAGCGTTGTCGTAACGAGTGGCAAGGAGCGGGTTTTCTGCTCGGGTGCGAATATTTTCATGCTCGGGCTTTCCACGCACGCCTGGAAGGTCAACTTCTGCAAGTTCACCAACGAGACGCGCAACGGCATCGAGGATTCCTCGGCTCACTCAGGGCTCAAGTTCATCGCCGCCTGCAATGGCACCACTGCCGGCGGCGGATACGAGCTGGCGCTTGCGTGCGACGAAATCATCCTGATCGACGATCGTTCCTCCGCGGTAAGCCTGCCCGAAGTGCCGCTGCTGGGCGTGCTGCCTGGCACCGGTGGTCTTACTCGCATCACGGACAAGCGCAAAGTGCGCCGTGATCAAGCCGATATCTTTTGCACCTTGGTCGAGGGGGTACGCGCCCCGCGCGCAAAGGAATGGCGGTTGATCGACGACCACGTCAAGCCGCAGCTGTTCACGCAAAAAGTAAGGAGTCGTGCGTTGGAACTCGCGGCCAAAAGCGACCGGCCGCAGGACGCGGAAGGCATTGCGCTCACGCCACTCAATCGCAATGTCGACGACGCCGGCTATCGCTACGAGCACGTCGACGTTCGGATTAACCGCAACGCCCGCAGCGCGACGATCACGGTCTCGGCCCCGCTGCTGCCTCAACCGGAGGACCTCGACGCGATTCTCGCGCTTGGTGCCTCGTGGTGGCCGCTCGCGATGGCGCGTGAACTCGACGACGCAATCCTGCTCCTGCGCACCAACGAGCTGGAAATCGGCACCTGGTTGCTGAAGACCAAGGGCGACGCGATGCTCGCATTGGCCATCGACGCGACGCTCAGACGAAACCAGTGCAACTGGTTTGTCCGTGAAACGATCGGGATGCTGCGGCGAACGCTGGCGCGGCTCGACGTCACTTCGCGCACGCTCTATGCACTGATCGAGCCGGGCTCATGCTTTGCGGGAACGCTTTGTGAACTCGCGCTCGCAGCCGACCGAAGCTATATGCTCGCGCTGCCGGAGAACGAGGCCGGCGCGCCCCAGGTTTCGCTTTCGGCGATGAATTTCGGTGTTTATCCGATGGTCAACGGACTCTCCCGCATCGCGGCGCGCTTCTACAACGACACCGCGCTAGTAGCCCGGGCGAAAGATACCGAGGGTCGCGCGCTCTCCTCCCGTGAGGCACTCGAGCTCGGCCTGGTCACCGCCACGCCCGACGACCTCGACTGGGCCGAGGAAATCCGGATTGCGCTCGAGGAGCGCGCGAGCCTGTCGCCCGACGCGCTGACCGGCCTGGAAGCGAACCTCCGCTTCGGTGTCGCCGAGACGATGGCAACACGGGTCTTCGGCCGCCTCTCGACATGGCAAAACTGGATCTTCGTTCGCCCGAATGCAGTGGGCGAATCCGGCGCGTTGAAGGTATTCGGCACCGGCAACAAGGCCCGCTTCAATTGGGAACGCGTGTAGCACTGGGCTCATGCAAGAACCTTCCCGCGAACATCAACGTCCAAGGACGACACGATGAACATCGACTACAACGCGAAGATCCCGAACAACGTGGATCTCGCCGCCAACAAGACGCTGCAGCGCGCGCTGGAGCACTGGCAACCCGGGTTCCTCAACTGGTGGGGCGATATGGGGCCCGAGGGTACGAGCAACGCCGACGTTTACCTGCGCACCGCGATCAGTGTCGAACCCAAGGGCTGGGCGCATTTCGGCTATATCAAGATGCCCGACTACCGGTGGGGCATTTTTCTCGCGCCGGCGGAAGCCGAGCGCAAGGTGAACTTCGGCGCACACAAGGGTGAGCCGGCATGGCAGGAGGTGCCTGGCGAATATCGCGCCAACCTGCGGCGACTCATCGTCACACAGGGCGACACCGAGCCTGCGTCGGTCGAACAGCAGCGTCATCTGGGTCTCACTTGCCCGTCACTATACGATTTGCGGAACCTGTTCCAGGTCAACGTCGAGGAAGGTCGCCACCTGTGGGCGATGGTGTATCTGCTGCATGGCTACTTCGGCCGCGACGGCCGCGAGGAAGCGGAGGCGCTGCTCGAGCGCCGCTCCGGAGATGCCGACAATCCGCGCATCCTCGGCGCGTTCAACGAGCCGACGCCCGATTGGCTGGCCTTCTTTATGTTCACCTACTTCACCGACCGCGACGGCAAGTATCAGCTGTGCTCGCTCGCCGAATCGGGCTTCGATCCGCTGGCACGCACATGCCGGTTCATGCTGACCGAGGAAGCGCACCACATGTTCGTCGGTGAGTCGGGCGTCGCGCGGGTGATCCAGCGCACCTGCGAAGCGATGGTCGCGAACAAGGTCGACGATCCGGTAGCGGTGCGTGCGCTCGGGGTCATCGACTTGCCGACCGTGCAGCGTTACCTCAACTTCCACTTCAGTGTCACGATGGACCTCTTCGGCGCCGACGTTTCGTCGAACGCCGCCACGTTTTACTCGACAGGCCTCAAAGGGCGCTTCGACGAGACCAAGATCGACGACGATCACTTGCTGAACGCGGCATCGTATCCGGTGCTGGAGGTGCGCGACAGCCGGCTGGTGACCACGCAGGCGCCGGCGCTGAACGCGCTGAACGAAAAACTGCGCGACGACTACATTCGCGACGCGGCCGCAGGTGTCGAGCGCTGGAACCGGGTCATCGAGAAGACCGGCATACCGTTCCGATTCAAGGTGCCGCACAAGGCTTTCCACCGCCGGATTGGGCCGCTTGCGGCCGCGCACGTGGACCCGGACGGCAATGTCGTGTCGGCTGCGGAGTGGACAGCGAGCGTCGACCGCTGGCTGCCGAGTCCCGGCGACCGCGAGTTCGTTGCGTCGCTGATGGGTCGCGTGACGGAGCCGGGAAGGTTCGCCAACTGGATCGCTCCGCCCGCCCGCGGCATAGATAACCATCCGCTGGACTTTCAATACGTCCGCTTCAATTGAGCGCAGAGTTGTCGAGGAAAGCGAGATGAGCGGAACCGGACCCACGGTGCAGGTGCTGCGGCAGCACCTCATCGACCCTGAGATCTGCATCCGCTGCAACACGTGCGAGGAGACGTGTCCGTCGCACGCGATCTCGCATGACTCGCGCAACTACGTCGTGGACGCCGCGAAGTGCAACTTCTGCAATGATTGCATCTCGCCCTGCCCAACGGGAGCCATCGACAGCTGGCGCCAAGTGGACAAGGTGAAGCCCTATACGCTCGCCGAGCAACTCGCGTGGGACAGCCTGCCGCCGCAAACCGAGGTCGATGCGGGGACGGCCGCGGATATGCCTACGGAGGTAGCGCGGATCACGTCGGTCGCCACCGCCGGTCAAGGTGGCGAAGCCTTTCCGCCTTGGTCGGCCGCGCATCCTTACGTCAACATCTATTCGATCCAGAAGCCTGCGATCGCCACGGTCAGCGGAAACTTCCGCCTGACCTCAGACGACGCCAGCAGCGACATCCGGCATATCGTGCTCGACTTCGGCGGTACGGCACTACCGGCGCTGGAGGGTCAGACGATCGGCATTCAAGCGCCCGGATTGGACAGGAGCGGCAAGCCGCATCACGTACGCCTGTACTCGATCGCGAGCCCGCGCGAAGGCGAACGGCCGCGCTACAACAACCTTTCGCTGACGGTAAAGCGCGTTACCGAGGACCACGCCGGAACCCCCGTCGTCGGCGTCGCATCGAACTATCTGTGCGACCTCAACAAAGGCGATCAGGTGAAGGTCGTCGGACCTTACGGCACGACTTTCCTGATGCCGAACCACCCCGGTTCGAGCCTGTTGATGGTTTGCACCGGCACCGGCTCCGCTCCGATGCGCGCGATGACCGAGCGCCGCAGGCGCCGGATCGCCCTCAAGGAGGGCGGCGAGCTCATGCTGTTCTTCGGTGCGAGATTGGCCGGAGAGCTCCCTTATTTCGGTCCGCTGATGAAGCTGCCGAAAGACTTCATCGACATCAACTTTGCGTTCTCGCGCGTACCCGGCCAGCCGAAGCATTACGTGCAGGACCGTATCCGCGAGCGCAGTGCCGGCGTTGCACGCCTGCTCAGCGATGAAAACTGCTACGTCTACATCTGCGGCTTGAAGGGCATGGAGCAAGGCGTCGACGAGGCGTTTCGCGACGCCTGCCGCGAGCACGACATGGACTGGGACTGTCTGCGGCCAGTGCTGCGGGGACAGGGCCGCTACCACGTGGAAACCTATTGACGGGAACGAGGTGGCGCTTTCCTGCGCGGCGCTGAGACCGGTGTGAGTTGCGGGCGATACCTTGGGCGTGCGCCCGTGACCCGTCCGGCTTTCAAGTCGGTTCGGGAATTACCGCAGTCGCTTCGATTTCGACTCTGGCTCCGTCCTCGATCAGCGCCGCGACCAGAACCGCCGTCATTGCAGGGTAATGACTGCCCAGCAACTCGCGGTAGGCGCGGCCAAGCGGCCGGGAGCTGGCGAGGTATTCACCCTTGTCGACGACGTACCAAGTCAGTCGCGCAATATCCTCGGGCCGGCCGCCAGCTTCGGCCAGCACGGCAACAATGTTGGCCAGCGCCTGGCGCGCCTGGCCCACGAAATCGTTCGTTTCAAACTTGCCGCTCGCGTTCCAGCCGACCTGCCCGGCGACGAACACGATCCGGCCTGTCGCCGTGATGCCGTTCGAGTAGCCGCGCGGCTTCCTCCACGTCGGCGGTTGCAGGATGTGCATGGCATTTCCTCTTCGCTCAGGTCTTACCTACCGCGCCAAACGCTCATGGCCGTTGCGGCGCCTGCGCCAGTTCCAGCTGGCGCAGGCGGAAGCGCTGGAGCTTGCCGGTTTCGGTGCGCGGCAGGCTCTCCATGAACTCGATCGCGCGCGGATATTTGTACGGTGCGATCGCGCGCTTCACGAATTCCTGCAGCTCGTGCACCATGGCGGCATCTCCGACGTGACCCGCCTTCAACGCGACAAACGCCTTCACGACCTGGCCACGTTGCTCGTCGGGCGCGCCTATCACGCCACATTCGGCGACCGCAGGATGCAGCAGGAGCGCGTCTTCGACTTCCGGACCGGCGATGTTATAGCCGGCGCTTATGATCATGTCGTCGGTGCGCGCCCGGTAGACGAAATAGCCGTCTTCGTCGATCGAGTACGCGTCGCCAGTGTAGTTCCAGCCAGCCTTGACGTAATCTTTCTGGCGCTCGTCGGCGAGATACCGGCAACCGGTCGGACCCTTTACCGCCAGCCTCCCGATTCTTCCCGCCGGTAGCGGCCGGCCCGCATCGTCCATCACGCAGGCGTGGTAGCCGGGGACTGGTTTGCCGGTCGCGCCAGGTTTCGCATGCGCTTCGTCGTGCGAAATGAAGATGTGCAGCATTTCCGTGGTACCGATGCCGTCGATGATGTCGATGCCGGTCGCGTTCTTCCACAGTTTGCGTGTCGCCGCGGGAAGCGCCTCACCCGCGGCGACGCACTTGTGAAGGCTCGACAGATCGAACTGTCCTGCCTGCGTCGCCATCGCCCGATAGGATGTCGGAGCCGTCACCAGCACGCCGACGCGATATTTGGCAATCGCCGCGAGCAGTGCATCCGGTGGCGATTTTTCCAGAAGCAGCGTCGCCGCGCCGATGCGCAGCGGAAACAGCAACAGGCCGCCAAGCCCGAACGTGAAAGCGAGCGGCGGGCTGCCGCTGACCAGATCGTCGGCGCGTGCGCGGAGCGTCGATTGCGGCCAGCAGTCGCAGGCAGCAAGAACATCGCGATGAAAATGCATCGTTCCCTTGGGCTTGCCGGTCGTGCCCGAGGTGAAGGCGATCAGGCAGGTCTCGTCGGCGGCGGTGAGCACATCGGCGAAGGTTGCCGCCTTGTCCTGCATGCGCGCCTCGACACCGTCCAACCCGCCAGCGTTGAAATACGCGATATGGGCGAGTGTGGGGCAAGCGGGCAATGCGGCCGTCAGCTCGTCAGCGAGCCTCGCGTCGCACAAAGCGTGCGTAATGGCGGCCTTGGTGACGATGTCGGTCAGCTCCTTCGCGCGCAGCAGCGGCATCGTGGCGACCGCGATGCCTCCGGCCTTCATCACTGCGAACCAACACGCGGCCAGCATCGGATTATTCGGGCCATGCAGCAATACGCGATTGCCCGGGACCAACTCGAGATCATCGACCAGCACCTGCGCAATGCGGTTGGCGCGAGCGAGCAGCTCGGCATAAGTCCAGCGCAGGCCGTCGGCCGCAACGATTGCGACGCGTCGTCCCCAGCCACGGTCGACGGCGCGGTCGAGCAGCTCGGTGGCGCAGTTCATCCGGTCCGGATAGGCGAGCTCCGGCAGCTCGAAAATGAATTCGGGCCAGAGCTCGCGCGGCGGCAGATTTTGTCTTGCAAACGGATCGACGTGCGATGTGTAGCTCATCGGGTATTCCCGCCGGAGAGGCGAACCGCGGCCTTCGCACGGCCCAGCAACGCATAGAGTGAGCGTCGCTCGGCGACGGTCAGACCGGCCAGAAGATCGATCACCCATTGCTCATGCGCCGACGCCATCGCGTCGAAGGCGCGCTTCCCCTTCGTCGTCAGCTGCACTGCAAACGCTCGCCGGTCAGCGGACATCGGCTGACGCTTGACGAATCCCTCGCTGACGAGCTGATCGGTCACGCCGGTGATATTGCCGCCCGTTACCATCAGGCGCTTCGACAGTTCGCCCATCTTGAGGCCGTCCGGATTGCGCTCGAGTTGCGCCATCAGGTCGAACCGCGGCAGCGTTGTGTCGTATTCGCGGCGCAGCCGCACGCGTATCGTGCGCTCAATGAGCTGGGAGCACGTGAAAAGCCGAAGCCACAGCCGCAAGGCGTCGTGATGCGCGTCGCGAACGCGCGACTCCGGATCGATTATTGCCTGCATCGCTAACCCACCATGACTTCGCCACCCGACACCGAGAGCGCCTGCCCGTTGATGGCCGCTGATTCCGGGAGACACAGCCAAGCGACCGTTGCCGCAACTTCGTCCGGGGTGACCAGCCGTTGCTGCGGATTGCGTGCGGTCAGGGCGGCGCGGGCCTCGACTTCCACCCGAGCGGTCCTGGCCATGATATTTGCCACGGTCTGCCGCGTCATATCGGTGTCGGTGTAGCCGGGGCACACCGCGTTGAAGGTCACCCCGCGCATCGCATACTCGGCCGCCAGCGCACGGGTCAAGCCGATCACACCGTGCTTCGCGGCGCAATACGCGCTCACGTACGGGTACCCGATCAGGCCGGCGGTACTGGCAACTGTTACGATGCGGCCACCGCCTGCGGCGAGGATGCGCGGCAGCGCCGCCCTGATGCACTGGTAGACGCCCGTCAGGTTGACGCGAAGCATTTCCTCCCAGACCGGCCAATCCGTCTCGGCAAATTTGGCGCTCTTCGCCACACCTGCGTTGTTGATCAGGATCCGAAGAGTGTGCCCGCGGTCGTCGAGCGCTTCGAACGCGCGGCGCACTGCGGTGGCGTCGCCGACATCGGCTTGTATTGGATCGCAGCGGGTAGTTCCCTGGAGTGCCTCAGCGGCCGCTTCGAGGCGATCGATCGCGCGGCCGACTAGCGTCAAGCTCGCGCCGAGAGCGGCCAGGCGTTTCGCGATCGCCAACCCGATGCCGCTGCCGCCACCGGTGACGAGCGCATGTTGCCCCGCGAGCGGCTTTGCATCAGCCATTGGCTTCCGCCTTATCGGCTTGCGCCATTTCCGCCGCCCGCGCCAGGTTCCGCTCGAGCTGCGCTTTGCCCGTCAGATACTGGTTGGGCCAGGCAATGTCCTGGTAGCCAAGCTGAGCGGCGGCGTGCAGCGTCCAATACGGATCGGCCAGATGCGGCCGCGCGAGAGCGCACAGATCGGCGCGACCCGCAGCAATGATGCTGTTCACGTGATCGGGATCGAAGATTGTCCCCACCGCCATGGTCGCGATACCGACCTCGTTGCGGATCCGGTCGGCGAAGGGCGTCTGATACATCCGGCCATAGACGGGCTTCGCCTCGCGCGTGGTCTGGCCGGACGAGACATCGATCAGATCCGCGCCGGCATCCTTGAACAGTCGCGCGATCACCACGGCGTCGTCCGGCGTGTTGCCGCCAGGCGCCCAGTCGTGGGCCGATATCCGCACCGAAAACGGCTTCTCGGATGGCCAAACGGCGCGCAT
>DATNNK010000300.1:0-7731 GCA_035601875.1 Casimicrobiaceae bacterium
ATTGGGGCCGCCGGTTCGGTCGGCGACATGATCATTCAGCAACGGAGTCAGAGTCGCCGCGATCTCCTCAAAATCGCCGCCGATCTCGCAAGCGAAGACTGGGAAAATCGGTACGAGCTACTCTCCAAACGCGGGGGTACGATGCCTCCGGTTTCGGCATTTGTGCGATATCACTACAAAGTGTTGACTGCGCTCGCCAAGGACAGCTTTTCCGAAGACTTTATCGTCGAGCCGTCACTCGTCTCATGACTATCAAGCTCATCACAGGTCTCGAATCCGTCAACTGGCACGAGCTTGCCATAGTGTTTGAGCGTGCGCCGCTCGGCCAGCGCGAACCCGAGAGACTGAGACAGACCTTTGAAAACAGTAGCGTTCGATGCTTTGCGTACTAGAACTCAGCGATCATTGGTGCCGGTCGTGCCCTCACGGATTTCATCAACTGGACCGTCATCTTCGACGTTGTGCTTCTGCCAGAGCATCAGGGGTTCGGTCATGGTCGAGCAATCATGCCGTCGCTCGTTGAGCAATCCTAGGCAAGAAACGTCTTGCTCCATTCCGCGCCTGGTAAGGAAGGGTTCTACGAATGTCTCGGATACCGGCGTATGAAAACAGCGATGGCTCTCTTTGACAATCCGGAACGAGCGCAAGAACTGAAGTACATTGAATGAAGGCCTCCTCAGTAGGGAACAGAAACGGCTAACCCTTCGAGCGGACATCCAACGGCGGGCTGCGCTGGATCCCGACTACGATCTCAAGGAACCGTCCACAATGACAATGGAGGATGTCTCTTCACCTACTGCTACATTTCCCATCTTTTAAGAAAGTAACGCTGAGTCTCACGCCATGAGCAATAAACCTGTCACGTTGATAAACGTCTTCACCGTCGACCCGGGAAAGCAGCAAGAGCTAATTGAGTTGCTCACCAAGGCGACCGAAGGCTCGGTTCGCCACGCCCCGGGATTTTTGTCGGCAAGGCTTCATCGCAGCCTCGATGGCACAAAGGTCACGATGTACGCACAATGGCGAAGCAACGAGGAGTACCAAGCGATGCGCAAGGACCCCGGGCCTTTGCCTTATCTGCAGCAGGCGCTAGCGATCGCAAAGTTCGAGCCTGGAATGTATGAAGTTGTCCAAACGTTCTCGCCCGCGGGCGTTGACGCCTAACCCTCGATCGCACCTAACGATGAGGGTGTTCGATGGGTACATCAGGACCACACCACAGAAGTTGATCGTCAATGCCTGAACGGATGAAACGCGCCGCGCGTGCTTTGCACTTGATTCAATAGTTAGCCGCGTGCGATCGGGCGTTCGGGAGCGGCGATCCATTCGCTCCACGAGCCCGGATACAGACGCGATCCCGGCAGGCCGGCGATGGCCATCGCCAACACGTTGTGACAGGAAGTCACCCCCGAGCCGCATTGGTGAACCACTGCCTCCGGCGGCAACCCGCCCAATAGCGCCTGGAATTCAGCGCGCAGCTGCGCTGCGGGCTTGAAGATGCCTTGCTCTGTGAGGTTGGCGGTGTAGGGACGATTGACGGCGCCAGGAATGTGTCCGGCCACCGGGTCGATCGGCTCGACGTCCCCTCGATACCGCTCGGGTGCGCGGGCATCGATCACGGTGACTGCGCCGTCACCGAGATGTTCCATGATCTCGCCCGCCGACGCGGTAGGCGTCGGTTGTCTGGCGATGAATGTCGCCGGCTGTACACGCGGTTCCTCCGCGGTCAGCAAATGACCCTCCGCGATCCAGTGGTCGAGCCCGCCGTCGAGCACTGCTGCCGCGGGATGGCCCAGCCATTGCAACAGCCACCACAATCGCGACGCCCACATGCCGTTGTTCTGATCGTAGGCGATGACTTGCTTGGAATCGTCGATGCCCGCACGGCTGAGCGTCGCGACGATGTCGGCGATTTGCGGTAGCGGATGCCGCCCGTTGACGCCGGTCCTGGCGCCCGACAGATCGCGATCCATGTGCATGAACTGCGCGCCCGCGATATGCGCCGCGCGATAAGCCCGCTCGCCGGCATCGACGTCGGCGAGATTGTGGCGGCAATCGACGATCACCCACGTCGGGTCAGGAAGACGCGCGGCCAGCTCTGCCGCCGATATCAGAGTTGTGTATTCTGCAGACACTCGACAAGCTCGCTATGACAAAAAGGCCACGCCACGTCAAAACAGTGCCTCAAAACAGCGTGCCGGTAATCGGCCACACCTCAAGAGGTCCGAGGTTCAGTGGCTGCAAGCCGCTTTCGAGGTTCTTGCGGTCGCCGACGGCTACCACCACCATGCCTGCCGGATCGAGATAGCGTCGCGCCAGGGCTTCCAAGGTCGGCGCCTTGACCGCATTGAACTCGACCGGCAGTTTGCGGTAGTAGTCGAGCGGAAGGCCATACGCGAACAAGTCGCCAAACGAACCCGCGGTCGCTTCGTTGGTTTCGAACGATCCGGGCAGCGACTGTGTAAGCGAGCCCCGGGCGCGCTTCAACTCGTCCGCAGCAAGCGGCGCCGCCGTCACTCGCTTCAATTCGGAAAACACTTCCTTGACGGCCGGGGCGGAGACGTCGCTGCGCACCGCAGTGCGAATCACGAACGGCGCCGGCATGCGGCCGTAACTGAAGCGCGACCCCACGCCGTAGGTGTAGCCCTTGTCTTCGCGCAAGTCGAGGTTCAGACGGCTGCTGAACGCGCCGCCGAACGCTTCGTTCAACACCTGCAACGCGGCAAAGTCGGGGGTCGTGCGTACGGTGCCGATGCGGCCGAAGCGAAGCTCCGTTTGAGGCGCACCAGGTCTGTCGACGATGATCACCCGCGCGGTCGAGGTCACCGCTTTCGCAGGCGGCGTATTCGCGATCGCCGCGCTCGCCGGTTGCCAGCCTCCCCATTGGCGCTCGACCAACGCCTTGAGACTGGCGGCGTCGATCGCACCGACTACGATCAGTGCCGATTTATCCGGCCGAAAGTGTCGTTGCCAGAGCGAGCGCAGGTCCGCTTCGCCGATCCGCTTCACCGACGCTTCGGTGCCGATCGCGGAGTTTCCATACGGATGAGCGGGCCCATACAGGGCGCGGGCAAACGCCACGTCGGCAAGCGCGCCACCATGCTCGCGCGATTCGGCGATGGTGCTCAGACGCGACTTGCGCTGGCGCTCGATTTCGTCGGCGGGGAAGGCAGGATGCTGCGCGATGTCGGCAAGCAATGCGAGCGCGTCCGGGAAGTTGCGCGCCAACGCGTCGATCTCGAGCGAGGTGGTATCGCGATGGGTCTGCAACACATAACTCGCTCCAAGCCGTTCCAGCTCGTCGGAGATCTGCTGCGAGGAACGCGACTGGGTGCCCTCCTCGAGCATCGCGGCGGTGAAATCGGAAACGCCGGGCAGCGACGGATCTCCAGCGGCCAGTCCCGCGTCGACGACCAGCTGCGCGCTGACAATGGGCAGATTCGGGCGCTGAAGGTAGAGCACCCTGAGACCGTTCGCCAACGCGAATGAGTGAGGCTCCGGCAGGGTGGGAATGCGCGTGGGGCCGCCTTTGGGTGTCGCATTGCGCCAGCGCTCGTCGGCGTTGATGGCTTCGGTGCCCGGGTTGCGCGCAATCTCGGGCACTGGCGGATCGGGATCGAGCTTCTTGTCGCCGCGAACCGCCAGCACGACCACGCGAGCGTCCTTGCGCAGAGTGTCGCGCACGATGCGTTGGACGTCGTCTGGGGTCACGCGCGCGTAGCGCTCGATGTCCTTCGGCAGGTATCCCGGGTCGCCGGTGTAGTGGTTATACATATTCAACAAGTCCGCGCGACCGTTGGAACCGCCCACTTTCTGCAGGCTCTGATAGAGCGAGCGTTCGATTTGATTGCGCGCGGCCTCGACTTCGGCCGCGGTCGGCGCTTCGGCTGCGAGGCGATCCAGCTCGGCGTCGATCAATGGTTGCAGCTCCGCCGCGGTGTGACCGGATCGCGCGATAGCCTCGATTTCGAAAATCGATGTCAAGCCATTGGCGTCCTGACCGGCGGATACTTCCTGTGCGACTTGCAGCTCGTACACGAGCTTCTTGTACAGCCGGCTCGACTTGCCGCCGGCAAGAATGTAGCCGGCGATCGTCAGCTCCGCGTCACCCGGCTTGAATTTCGGTGCGGTGAGCCACGCCAGATCGAGGCGCTCGAGCTCGATCTGGTCACTGACGGTCAAGCGCTTTTCGGAAGTGAGCGCGGGCGTTACCACCACCGGCTTGGGCACCTCGGGTCCACGCTTGAAGGAGCCGAAATATTTCTGCACCAGTCGCTTCGCTACCGCGGTATCGAAATCGCCGACCAGAGTAAGCGTTGCATTGTTGGGGCGATAGTAGCGCTTGAAAAAGTCCCGCACGTCGGCAAGGGCCGCCGCCTGGATGTCGACATGCGAGCCGATGATTGCCGGCCGGTATGGATGGCCGGGCGGAAACAGCGCGTGAAACACTGCCTCGTCGACGATGCCGTAAGGACGATTCTCGTACGACTGCCGCCGTTCGTTGCGCACCACGTCCTGCTGATTGGACAGCGCCGCCTGGTCGAGCGAATCGAGCAGATAGCCCATGCGATCGGCGTGAATCCAGAGCGCGAGCTCGAGCTGATTGGACGGGACGGTGTCGAAATAGTTGGTGCGGTCGAACGACGTGCTGGCGTTGGAATCGGTGCCGCCGACACCTTCAAGCAGCTTGTCAGCCACCCCACGGGGAACGTGCTTGCTGCCGGTAAACATCATGTGCTCGAACAGATGCGCGAATCCGGTCCTGCCAGGCTCTTCGTTCGCCGCGCCGACGTGGTACCAGATATCGACTGCGACCAGCGGCAGCGTGCGGTCCTGCGACAGGATGACTTCGAGTCCGTTGGCCAGACGATATTTCTCGTACGGGATGCTCGGCGGCGTCTCGGCGGAAGCAAGGGACGCATGCAGCGACGCATGCATCGATATGGCCAGAGCGCCGGCCGCCAATAGAGGTCGCATCATTTTCTGTCAGCCGGCTTCGCCAAGCTCGCGGCGAAGAAACTCGTGAAAATGCTGCATGCCATCTTCCATTGGCGATTGATACGGCCCCGTTTCGTTGCGTCCAAGCTTGTAAAGCGCGCGCCGGCCGGCATCCATGCGGAGCGCGATGTCGTGATCCTCGGCCGACGTTTCCATGTATGCCGCTTGCTCCGCCTCGACGAACTCGCGCTCGAAAAGGGCAATTTCCTCGGGGTAATAGAACTCGACGATGTTGCTCGTCTTGTCGACGCCGCGCGGGATTACGCTGCTGACAATGAGCACATGGGCGTACCACTCGACCATGATGTTCGGATAGATGGTCAGCCAGATCGCGCCATGGCCGGGCATCGCGTCGCCGTAATAGCTGCGCACCGCGTTGTGCCAGCGCTCATAGGTCTTGGTCCCCGGCTTGGCGAGACCGTTGTTGACGCCGACGGTTTGCAGCGAGTAGCGATCGCCGAACTGCCAAACCAGGTTGTCGCAGGTGACGAACTGGCCCAACCCCGGGTGGAACGGCTCGACGTGGTAGTCCTCGAGATAGACCTCGATGAATGTTTTCCAGTTGTAGTTGCACTCCTGGATTTCGACGCGATCGAGCACATAGCCCGAAAAATCGAGGTCCGCCGTGGCGCCCATGTCGGCCAGGTCAGACCTGACGTCGCGAACGCCGTCGAAGAGCAGCCCGTTCCAGCTCTGCAGCGGTGCGCTCTCCAGCTTGACGCACGGTTGCTCTTCGAAATGCGGAGCGCCCAGCAGCTTGCCGTCGAGCTGATAGGTCCAACGGTGGATCGGGCAGACAATGCTCGATGTCGAGCCGCGGCCGGTGAGCATGATGGCTTGCCGGTGGCGACAGATATTCGACAAAAGCTCCACGCCACGGTCATTGCGGACCAGTACTTGCGCGTTATCGCGCCAGGCAAGGGTGTGATAGTCGCCCATGTTGGGGACCATCAGTTCGTGGCCGACGTAACCGGGCCCGCAATCGAACAGGACCTTGCGTTCGATCTCGAGCAGCGCGGGGTCGTTGTACCAGGAGACGGGCAACTGCGACGTGGACTGCCGCAGCCGCTCGCGTGTTGCGAGATTGGACATCAGCCTTTCCTTCCCGTGAACCGCCAACCCAACAAACAATATAAGAGGCGAATGAATCGCCCCCCAACCGCGTTGCTAAGTCAGCCCGCTACGAAAAGCTTCGTATCAAGGCTGCGTCGTCATATGAGTTGAAAATTATAGCGTGAGTTCAACATTGCGGCAAACGTGGCTTCGCATTCGCAAAGCCGTAGCGACGCCGTTGGCCTCACTGTACAAATGGGGTATTCTTGAGTGCCTTTCAAGCACCCATACGCCCTCGCGCGTGAACGTTCGCGCGACCCCGCGAGATGTCCAACACCGCACATAAGACCGCACCGGCCCCCGCCAGTTTCGAGACCGCGCTCGCTGAGCTCGAAACCATTGTCGCGACCATGGAAGGCGGGCAACTGCCGCTTGCGGAATCACTTGCGGCATACAAGCGCGGCGCCGAGCTCCTGCAATATTGCCAGGCGGCGCTCAAGGACGCTCAGCAGCAGGTGCAGATCCTGGAGCGCGGAGTGCTGAAGAGCTTCGAGCCCGACGCCGCGGAAGCCCCTGGATCGGCCGAGATCGATGAACCCTGATGTGGCATGGCCGGTCTGGTCGCGTGAAAGAGCGCAAAGAGTCAAGAGCGCGCTCGAGGGTGCGCTCCCGCCGGCGGACCAGTCGCCGCAGTCGCTGCATGCCGCGATGCGCTACGCGGCGCTCGGTGGCGGTAAACGCGTCCGCGCCTTGCTCGCCTACGCGTCAGGAGAGCTTGGGGGCGCCGACGCCGGTCTTGTCGATCACGCCGCCGTCGCCGTGGAGCTCATCCACGCCTATTCGCTGGTCCACGACGACCTGCCGTGCATGGACGACGACGTCCTGCGGCGAGGCAAGCCCACGTGTCACGTCGCCTATGGCGAAGCGGTGGCGCTTTTGGCCGGGGACGCGCTGCAAACCCTTGCTTTTGAGGTGCTGGCCCAGGCACCGCTATCCCAGGCACAGGCGCAGATTGCGATCCTCGCGGAAGCAGCAGGATCGCATGGCATGGCAGGGGGGCAGGCCCTCGATCTCGCGCACGTGGGCGATGCATTGAGCCTGAATGAACTCGAGCGCATGCATGCACTCAAAACGGGGGCGCTGATCCATGCTGCGGTGCGCTTGGGAGCGGCTTGCGGTCGGACGCTCGATCGAGCGCAGGACGAAGCGCTCGATCGCTACGCGGCGGCTGTCGGGTTGGGCTTTCAGATCGTTGATGACGTGCTCGACGTCGAAGGTACCGCGCACAGCCTCGGCAAGACCGCCGGCAAGGATGCCGCGCAAGGAAAGGCGACTTATGTTTCGCTGCTCGGCCTCGACGCGGCCAAGGTACGCGTCGCCGAGCTGCGCGACGAGGCGCATACTGCGCTCCTTGCCTTCGGCGCCGGAGCGCGCAGGCTCAACGAACTCGCCGACTGGATCGCGCTGCGGAAAAACTGATGCTGCTCGAAACCATTAATTCCCCCGCTGATCTGCGCCGCCTGGACAAGAGCCAGCTGCCGCAACTTGCAAGCGAGTTGCGCGATTTCGTCATCAAGTCGGTCAGTCAGACCGGAGGCCATCTTTCGTCCAATCTCGGCACCATCGAGCTGACCGTCGCGCTGCATCACGTCTACGACACGCCGTACGATCGGATCGTTT
>DATNNK010000301.1:0-3777 GCA_035601875.1 Casimicrobiaceae bacterium
TGGCTGGACGATCCGATCGAAGCGTTCTTCGTCCACATCCAGGGCTCCGCCCGCATCGAGCTCGCCGATCGAAGCAGCATTCGCGTCGGTTACGCCGATCAGAACGGGCATCCCTACCGGTCCATCGGGCGTGTGCTCATCGAATGGGGCGAGTTGACGCTGGAGCAAGCGTCGATGCAGGGCATCAAGGCTTGGGGACGGCAACACCCCGACAAGTTGCCGTCGCTTCTCGACGAAAATCCAAGCTACGTTTTTTTTCGCGAGATCGCCGCCGATCCTGACAGCGGCATCGATGGACCGATCGGCGCGCTGGGTGTGCCGCTTGCCGCGGGCCGCGCCGTCGCGGTGGATCCGCGCTTTCTGCCGCTGGGTGCAGCGCTTTTTCTGGCGACGACTTACCCGCTTTCCGATGCCCGCCTGCAGCGGCTGGTTCTCGCCCAGGACACCGGTGGCGCGATCAGAGGCGCGTTACGTGCCGATTTCTTCTGGGGCTCTGGCGACGACGCGGGACGAAACGCGGGCCCGATGAACCAGCCCGGTGAGATATGGTTGCTGTGGCCGAAAGGTGTCGCGCCGCCCGCCTCACTTAAGCCTGGCAACCGTTAGCTTCCCGCCGCACCGTACATCGGTGCAAAGAACAGATCCTTCCACGTCGCGGGCTTGGCCTTGATCGTGCCCACGCGCGACATGAACTCGGCGTATTTCATCGTTCCGTTCGGGACCGTCGAGAACTTTGAGTTCGGGTCGGCGAGAATCCTGATGATTTCGTCCGCCGTCGATTTCTGCTTCGATATCGCGAGATAGATGTCGGCCGCTTTTCTGGAGTCCCTGGCGATGAGAGCGTTGGCCTCGTTCATGGCGGCGATGAATGCGCCGCACAGCTTCGGATTGGCCTCGAAAAACTTGCGCGTGGTGTAGGTCATGTCGACGGTGATATCGCCGAGGATGTCGACCGTGTTCAACACGCGGTGCAAGCCCGGTGTAGCGTCCTCGATGTAGGAGAACGGGGGCGATGCCATGTGGCTGTTGATCTCGCTCCTGCCCGACAGCAGCACCCCGAGCGCGTCGGGATGTGGAAGACCGACCGTGATCGGGTCGAGCTTGGCGTAATTGGCGTCGCCGAACTCCTTGGCGGCGATCATGTGCAGCATCACCGCCGGCAGCGAGGTCTTGATACCCGGGACCGCGATGCGGTCCTTGTCGGAGAAATCCTTGAGCGACTTGATGTTCGGATTGCGCGTCATCAGGTACAACGACGACGAGCTCATTCCGGACAAGCCGCGGATCTCCAGCGCCGGATTGTCCTTCGCCTTCGCCCACAGCGTCAGAAAGCCCGGTACGCCGATCGAAGCGATGTCGAGCGCGCCCGACAGCATCGCGTCGTTGATGACATTGCCGCCGTCGAGCACGACGTACGTCGCCTTGACCTCGCCCAGACCCGCCGCCCTGGCGTTTTTTTCGACCAGCTTCTCGCTGGCCATGATCATCAGCGGCAGATAGAGCACGCCATAGCCGTGCGAGATGCGGACCTCAGGGACCTCGGCGCGTGCGCCAGCGGCGACAAACAAACCAAGGAAAAAAACGGCGAGGCCGCGCAGTGTGGGTGAGACCATCGGTGTCTTCTCGGGCCTCGATCCGCGAACGGGTTTAAATGTCGGCGCCGAGGACGCCGTGCGCCTGCTGGTCGGCGTGATACGAAGAGCGGACCATCGCACCGACCGCGGCATGCGCGAAACCCAGGCGGTAGGCTTCGCGCTCGAACAGGGCAAAGGCATCGGGATGGACGTAGCGCAGCACAGGCAGGTGCGAAGCGCTCGGCTGCAGATACTGGCCGATGGTAAGCATGTCGATCCGGTGCGCGCGCATGTCGCGCATCACGGCGAGGATCTCGTCGTCGGTTTCCCCCAGGCCCACCATCAGCCCGGACTTGGTCGGGATGTCGGGAAACCTCGACTTGAACTGATCCAATAGCTCGAGCGAATGGGCATAGTCGGCGCCCGGGCGCGCCTGCTTGTAGAGGCGCGGGACGGTCTCGAGGTTGTGATTCATCACGTCCGGCGGCGCCACGCTGAGAACGTCGAGAGCGCGCGCAAGGCGGCCTCGAAAATCGGGAACCAGCACCTCGATATGCGTCGCCGGCGAATGCTCACGCACGGCACGGATACAGTCGACGAAATGCTGCGCGCCGCCGTCACGCAGGTCGTCGCGATCGACGCTGGTGATCACGACAAAGCTAAGCTTCAGCGCGGCAATTGTCTTGGCCAGGTTCAGCGGCTCTTCGGTATCGAGCGGCAGCGGACGTCCGTGTCCGACGTCGCAGAACGGACAGCGGCGTGTGCAAAGCTCGCCCATGATCATGAACGTCGCCGTGCCTTTGCCGAAGCACTCGCCGATGTTCGGGCAGGATGCTTCTTCGCAAACGGTATGCAGATTGTGCTCCCGCAGGATGCGCTTGATGTCGTAAAAGCGGGGCGAGGATGGCGCTCGCGCGCGTATCCACGATGGCTTTGGCAGCCGCTCCGCGACCACGACTTTTATGGGAATTCGCGCAGTCTTGGAGCCACCCTTGTGTTTGACCCCGGCGGATGCGGACGGGAGGGAGCCCGCCTCTTGCGGCGCGGAAGCGATATCGCTCATCGGCTTTTGCGCTCGATGGAGGCAATCGCTTGGCTCACGTTGCTCATCAGGCGCTCTTCGATCTCGGTGCGCGAAGCACGCACGCCAAGGTCGCGCAATTGCGTCACCGCGAGCCCGCGATAACCGCAGGGGTCGATGTCGTCGAACGGCGCGAGATCCATGTCTAAATTGAGCGCGAAGCCGTGGTAGGTGCAGCCGTTGCGGACCTTAAGACCGAGCGCGGCAACCTTGGCCTCCCGCCCGTGACGCTTGACGTAGACGCCCGGCGCATCGCACCGGCCGTAGGCCTCGATCCCATAGGAATCGAGCAATTTTATCACGGCGCTTTCGATCGCCTCGACCAGCTGGCGCACGCCGAGCCGGAGTCGCTTGAGGTCGATCAGCAGGTAGACAACGAGTTGACCCGGCCCGTGATAAGTGATCTGACCCCCACGATCGACCTTCAGAACCGGAATCGTATTCGCGCGCAGAATATGCTCGGGGCGACCGGCGAGTCCGAGCGTGTACACCGGCGCGTGCTCGGTCAGCCAGATCTCGTCTGTCGTGTCGGGAGTGCGGGCATCGGTGAACGCCTGCATCGCGCGCCACGTGCGCGTGTAATCTGTCCGCCCGAGACGCTTCAGCGCCGGTGCGAAGCCCTCGGACGGCTTGCCGCCCGCTCCAGCCGCGTCAGCAAAGGGCGACGCGGACGCGGCTTCGTTCACGGCTAGTGGCCCGTAACGTCCGGACAATGAATGGGGCGTTGCATGCCACTAAAGAACCATCACGACCTGCGGATGCCCGGAAAGCTCGCGGTAGAGCTCATCGAGCTGCTCGCGGGAGCTCGCATTGACCACGCACGTCAGCGACAGGTACTTGCCCTCGCGCGACGCCCTCATTTCCATGGTCGAGCTGTCGAAGTCAGGGACGTGGCGCAGCACGATATCGAGGACCAGTTGCGCGAACCCGTCTTCGGTACGGCCCATAATCTTGATCGGGAACGAGCAGGGAAATTCGAGGAGCGATTCGGCCATGGTCTTTTCCATCGCTCGAATATGGGGGCGGACATGTCGCGCGCAAGCGCCTGCGCTTCTGCTATGGGCGATACATGTACTCGCGAGTCGGCGGATGCGGCAGACGCCCGCCGGGCAGGGGTTTGCC
>DATNNK010000302.1:0-7776 GCA_035601875.1 Casimicrobiaceae bacterium
GATCGGGCATGGCCGAAGACCTGCTCGACACCATCGGGCAATTGTTCGGCACAATCCGCGGCGGCCTCGCCTACGCGGTGATCTTCGTCGGTGCGCTGCTCGCGGCGACAACCGGCGTGGTCGCCGCTTCGGTGATTTCCATGGGGCTGATCTCGCTGCCGATCATGCTGCGCTATGGCTACGACCGCCGCTTCGCGTCGGGCGTTATTGCCGCCTCAGGCACGCTGGCGCAGATCATTCCGCCGTCGCTGGTGCTGATCATCATGGCCGACCAGCTCGGCAAGTCGGTCGGCGACATGTACGCCGGCGCGTTCATTCCGGGGATCACGCTGGCCGGCCTCTACGCTGTGTATACGACCGGCGTTTGCGTCGTGAAACCGCATTGGGCGCCGGCGCTGCCACTGGAAGCCCGCAGCTTGCGCGAGCCGGATGGCTCCGGCGGCACCCGCTCGCTCCTCATATTGACCATCATCGCGGCGGTCAGCGCGGTCGCTTTCGCCCACTGGAAGTACGGGCCCGACGATCCGACCGACGAGATGCTGGTCGTCGCGACCAGCGTCGGCGTCGGCGTCGCGTTCTTCGCCGCGGTGCTCAATCGCATCTTAAAACTCGGCCTACTGTCGCGCCTCGCGGAGCGCGTGGTCTTTGTTCTGATCCCGCCGCTGGCCTTGATCTTCCTGGTGTTGGGCACGATCTTTCTCGGCATCGCCACCCCGACCGAGGGCGGCGCCATGGGCGCCAGCGGCGCGCTGATCATGGCGCTGGCACGCGGACGAATTTCGTGGAAGCTTCTCAAGCAGGCGATGGATACGACGGCCAAGCTTTCCACGTTTGTCGTGTTCATTCTCCTCGGGGCGCGGGTCTTCAGTCTCACCTTCTACGGCGTCAACGGCCACGTGTGGGTCGAGCACCTCCTGCTTCATCTGCCCGGCGGCCAGCTCGGCTTCCTGATCGTCGTCAACATCCTGATTTTCGTGCTGGCGTTCTTTCTCGATTTCTTCGAGCTCTCTTTCATCGTCATTCCACTTGTGGGACCGGTCGCCGACAAGCTCGGCATCGATCTGATATGGTTCGGCGTGCTGCTCGGCGTCAACATGCAGACGTCGTTCATGCATCCGCCGTTCGGATTCGCGCTCTTCTATTTGCGCAGCGTGGCGCCGGCCAAGGACTATCTCGACAAGCTCACCGGCAGGCTCACCGCGCCGGTCACCACCGGCCAGATCTACTGGGGCGCGGTGCCTTTTGTGCTGATCCAGATCGTCATGGTCGCGCTGGTCATCAGCTTCCCGCAGATGGTGATGGTGTACAAGGCAAAGGAGAGCACCGTCGACCCGACCAAGATCGAGATACTGCTGCCCCCCACGGAAATGACGCCGGACAGCGCTGGACCTCCAGGTACCGCCGCGCCAACCGAGCAGCAGGAGCAGAAAAGCGAGGACGACGCATCCAAGTCGCTCGAGGACCAATTCAAGACCGCACCGCCGTCGCCACCGGAAACTAAAAAATAGAAAGAGGCTGCCGATAAAAAAAAGCCCCGCGCGAGCGGGGCTTTTTGTTGACGCGGACGGCGCGTCGTCGACGGCTGCGCGGGTTTAGCCCTTCTTGGCCGGCGTCGCGCTTTGCTGACTGGCGGTGGCCATGAACTGGTCGAAATTCTGCTCGGCGACGCGGAACCACAGGATCTCCTCGTCGCGGAACTTCTTCCACGGCTCGTAGACCTTCTTGAACTTCGGATTGGTGGCCGCGAACTCGTCGTAAACCTCTATCGCAGCCTTATACGAGGCCTGCATGATCTCGCGCGGGAACGGGCGCAGCTGCACGCCCGAAGCGACCAGCCGGCGCAAGGCGGCCGGGTTGAGCGCATCGTATTTCGCCACCATATCGACGTTCGCTTCCGCGCAGGCGGACTCCAGGATCGATTGGTAGTCCTTCGGCAGATCGGCCCACGCCTTGGTGTTCACGAACAGGTCGAGCTCGGGACCGCCTTCCCACCAGCCGGGGTAATAGTAGAACTTGGCGATCTTGTAGAGACCGAGCTTCTCGTCGTCGTACGGTCCCACCCATTCGGCGGCGTCGATGGTGCCCTTCTCGAGCGCCGGGTAGATGTCGCCGCCGGCGATCATCTGGGGCACCAACCCGAGCTTGCTCATGACGACACCCGCCGAGCCCCCGATGCGCATTTTGAGGCCCTTCATGTCGGCGACGGTCTTGAGCTCCTTGCGGAAAAACCCACCCATCTGCGCGCCGGTGTTGCCCGCCGGGATGTTGTAGAGGTTGTAGTCCTTCATGAACTCGCGCATCAGCTCCAACCCGCCGCCGTGATACATCCATGCGTTCTGCTGGCGACCGTTGAGACCGAACGGAATGGCACAGGAAAAGGCAAACGTCGGATCTTTGCCGAAGAAATAGTACGGTGCAGTGTGGCAACACTGCACCGTCGCGTTCTGAACCGCGTCGACCACCTGAAATGCGGGGACGATTTCGCCGGCCGCGAACACCTGTATCTGAAACTTGCCGTTAGTCGCCGATGCACAGCGCCTGGAAATCAACTCCGCGCCGCCGAAGATCGTGTCCAGACTCTTCGGGAAACTCGACGCGAGGCGCCACTTGACCTCGGGCTGGGTGCCCTGCCCGATGGCCGGCGCGGCGACGGCGCCAGCAGCAAGTCCAGCCCCGGCTTTTTTCAGAAATGAACGACGTTCCATGTTCCCTCCAGTTTGAAAATAGCGGCCTGTCGATCCGCCTTGATCGCTGCGGCATGACTGCGACGCGACGTATGCGTTCGGCGAACGAAACCGCTCGAGCACCCGAGGTCTTGCGCGCTGCCGGGCCGACTGGTTGCCGAGCGCGATTCTAACCTATCCGATGGGCCCCCGAGCTAGGAGAGCTTGCGCACCGCGTTGAACAAGGCCCAGGCCCACCCCGCCTGACGCTCGATGGTCTCGGTGAAACGAACCAGATAGCGGGCGTTGCCGGTATCGAGCTCGACCATGCCGCCGCTCAGGAAGCGCTCGTCGGGGCCGATGAGGCTGCGCTGCGACGCCTGGCGATTCTCCGGATGCGCCGGCAGATAGATGCCGAAAAAAGGTCGCTCGACCGCAGCGCGTGCCGCCGTGTCCAGCGGCGCGGTCCAACTGCGCAGCAACACGCGAACGATACGTTTGGCGATGACCTCAACACCGCAAATCACCTCGTCCATCTGCTGCCGCTGCATGCGGCGAACGATCGCGAGCGCCCAGCCGTCGCCGTCCCGAAACGCGATCATCTCGCCCAGGCGGGCCGGCGCATCCGTGGCCGGCGCAACCAGCCGGCAGCCCGTCTCACTGCGCTCGATCATGCGCCATGGCGAGCCTTTGATGCGCCGTGCGACCGAGTCGGGGTTCGCCGTCGGGTTCACCATCTGCGTGATTTCGTCGTAGCTGTGCCGCGCGCCGGCCGACTTCGCCTCCGACGACATGCGCTCGACCTCGGCGACCGCGCGCGTGAGCGCCTGCAGGCCGACGACGACGCGAACCTCCAGATCAGCGGTCTTGCGCGGTGCGCGTGGCGAAAAGGCGAGCGCATCGGGGCCGTATAACGCCGCCAGCCGCATCAGCAGCAGCTTTTGCTCGCGGGGCGGCAGATCTCCCTCCGCCGCAGCGTCGTCGTCGCGATCCGGCAGCCAGCGCATGCGCTCGACGACCCGCGCATAGACAGCCGTCGCGTCGAGGAACATCAGTCGGCCGCCTGCGCGCGGCTTTTCCTGCCGCTTCAGACCTTGGGTTCCCGACAGATCGACATAGAAATTCGCGCCGGTGCCAGGCGGCGGGGTCAAGGACAGCGGCGCCACCCACTGGTCGAGCGCGCGCGCCACCCAGTCGACCTGGTCGGGCGTGAAGTTTCCGCTGTCGAGGCGCATCAACAACAGCGATCGAATGTACTCCTGCTCGACCGATGTCGCCGAGCGGCTGAAACCATCGACGTCGAGCGTCAGCGTCTCGAGCTGCCAACCGCGCATCCGCGCGAATTCGTAGAGCTCGTGAAATTCGCGCCACTGCGCGGGTATCCAGTGCCCATACCGGAACAAGCGGAACTTGCCGTCGAGGCCCTTGTAGTGCGCGAGCCGGACCAGGATTTTCGGCAGCACCGCTTTCCACCGCCGGTGCTCGCCGGCATAGCCGGTCTTCAGCGCCGCGTTGTAGGCGGCGGTAAACGCCTTGACCAGATCGAACACGCCGTGCCAGAGGCGTGTTTCGACGCCGCTGGAACGCTGGTAGTTGGCAGAGTATTGCGCGGTGAGCTGACTGATGATCGGTTCGAATCGCGCGTCGATGCGCATCAACGCCTCGGCCTGCGCGGGCGAAATCGTCCGGCGCCCGCCAGGAAACGATGAAACGAGATCGAGCGCCTCCCGCTGCAGCTGCAATGCCTCCACCACCGGCAGGCTCGCGATCCAGCGGTTGGCGGCCTTGGCGCTCCTTAAAGGATCGGCGAGCGACCGCCGCCACGACGAAAGCCGCTCCCGCAATTTGCGCTCTGCCACTTGCGCGCCTAGGCCCTAGGTCCCGGCTACCGTCATGGCACCGATCAGAATCGATCCACAATGGCGTGATCCACGTCGGTCAACGTCGTTGCCGATGGCGACGATGTCGCGATACATGTGCGAGAGATTTCCAGCGATCGTAATTTCCTCGACCGGGTAGGCGATCTCGCCATCTTCGATCCAGTACCCCGCCGCGCCGCGGGAATAATCCCCGCTAACCGGGTTGACTCCCTGTCCGAGCAATTCGGTCACCATCAGACCTCTGCCCATGCGTTTGAGCATCGCGGGCAGGTCGTCTTCGCCGTGACTGACGACCAGATTGTGATTGCCGCCGGCGTTGGCCGTCGACGCAAGACCGAGCTTGCGCGCCGAGTAGCTGCCAAGGAAATAACCTTGCACGACCCCGTCGCGCACGACGTCGCGGGGCTGCGTCGCGACTCCTTCGTCGTCGAACGGCGCCGACGCCTGCCCCCGTTTCAAGTGCGGCTCCTCCCGGATCGTGATCGCCGGTGTAAAAACTTGGGTGCCGAGACTGTCGACTAGAAAAGACGATTTGCGATAGAGGCTTCCTCCACTGACGGCGCTGACAAAATGGCCGATCAATCCGGTGGCGATGGGCGCCTCGTACAGGACCGGGCAGTCCATCGTCGCCAGTTGGCGCGCGCCCAGTCGGCGCGCCGTGCGTAAGCCAGCTTGGCGGCCGACTTCGCTCACGATCTCGAGGTCTTCAGACGAGCGGGCGGTCGCGTACCAGTCGTCGCGTTGCATCGCGCCGTCCTCTTCGCCAATCACCGCACAGTAGATGCCGTGGCGGGAGCTCGCGTACCCGCCGCTAAAGCCATTGCTGTTGGCGTAGACAAACTGCGCTTCGTGCAGCGACACGGTGGCGCCTTCGGAGTTGACCAGTCGTCGATCGACGGCAAGCGCCGCCGACTCGCATTCGCGTCCCAACGCGATCGCCTCGTCAACGCTTAGGTCCCACGGGTGATACAAGTCGAGGTCGCCCCAGGCGCGGGCGAGACGCTCGGGGTCGGCCAGTCCCGCGCAGGCGTCGTCGGCGGTGTAGCGCGCGATGGTGAGCGCCTTGGTCACGGTATCCTTGATCGCACCCGGGGCGAAGTCCGCCGTGCTTGCGTGTCCTCTTCGCGCGCCGACGTAGACCGTGACTCCGATCCCCTTGTCGCGGTTATAGGCGATGGTTTCGACGTCTCCCTTGCGCACGGTGACGCTTTGACCGAAGCCCTGCGATACCTCGGTTTCGGCTGCCGTCGCGCCTGCCGCCTTGGCTTCGCGCAGCACCTCACCTGCGACGGCGGCGAGCGCGTCGCTGGCGAGCGGAAAGCGGGTTACGGGAACGCTCATCAAGGGACTGTAGAAAAGAGGGAACTGCTCGAATCGGTTATGATAACAAACCCCCCGCGCCAGACATGCGGGCCTCATGCGACGAACTGACGAAACACCCCGGCGAGCGGGACAGGAGGAGCGCAATCCCGTGGGCAAGCTCGCCAAAGAAACGGGTCAAGCGCATCAGGCGAACCCGCAGGATGCCGCGCCTGAGGAGTCGCAGGGCGAGCTTCTTCCATCCAAGACCCGTCGCAAGGCGGCGATGCATGCGCTGCAGGATCTGGGTGAAGCGATGGTGCTTCTGACGCCGCAACGGCTCGCCGCGCTCGCATTGCCGGAAAGGCTGGCCGATGCGATTCTCCAAGCTCGTCACATCACCCGGTGGGAAGCTCGCCGTCGTCAGATGCAATTCATCGGGCGGCTGATGCGCGATGTCGATCCGCTGCCGATCCAGGCCAAGCTCGAGCAATGGGCAGGCGCAACCAATGTCGAAAAAGCGCGGCTAGCCCATGTCGAACGCTGGCGCACACGCCTATTGAGTGAGGCCGACGCACTTGACCGCCTTGGCGCCGAAAACGCCAGCGCGGACCGACCACGTCTGACGGCGCTGCTGGCGCGCATTCGCGATGAGCGCGCGCATGGAGAGCCGCCCCACGCCTACAGGGAACTGTTTCGGACACTCAACGCATTGTTTGCCGGGACTTAACGTGTCCTCCGCTGCTCCATTATCGCCACCGAAAGGTGCCCCGGAAGCACCATCGGACTCGCTCACCATCGGCCTGATCTCGATCAGCGACCGCGCGTCGGCAGGTGTTTATGAGGACAAAGGCATCCCCGGCCTGGTCGACTGGTTTACCGCGGCGCTGAAGTCGCCGTGGCGAATGGAAACTCGCTTGATCCCGGACGAGCAACCGGTGATCGAGCGCACCCTGATCGAGCTGATCGACAGCGTGGGCTGCGAGCTCGTATTGACCACCGGAGGAACGGGACCCGCGCGCCGCGATGTCACTCCTGAGGCGACCGTTGCAGTGGCGCACAAGGTGCTTCCCGGCTTCGGCGAGCAGATGCGTCAACTCAGTCTGCAATATGTGCCGACCGCCATACTCTCGCGTCAGGTGGGCGCGATTCGCGGCCGCGCGCTGATACTGAATCTGCCCGGACAACCCAAAGCCATCAAGCAAACACTCGACGGAATCTTCCCGGCGGTGCCGTATTGCATCGATCTTATCGGTGGCGCCTACATCGAAACGCACGACAGCGTGTGCAAGGTCTTTCGGCCGAAGTCGGCTCCCTCACGGGGAAGCGCGGGTCCCGCGTAACTCGAAACGCGACCGGCCGCACGGCGACCATGAAGCTGATACCCAGCCGAAGATGAAACAGCTCAAGATCAAGGAAGCTCTGGGCAGCGCCTCGCTGACACGCGCCAGTGCTCCGGAGTTGGAAGCCGCAAACGCCAATCAGCCCCCTCCGTTTGAAGGGCGCAATCTGTACCTGACCGATCGAGCGCTGAGAAGCGCCGCCGAGCGCGAAGGCGCGGCGTGGGCACGAGAGCGGCTGGAAGCCTGGGGCGCGGTGACGGGCAGCGCCGAAACCTACGCGCTCGCCGCGCGTGCCAACCGATTCGGTCCGGAGCTCGAGACGCACGATCGGTTCGGCAACCGAATTGACGAGGTCGTCTTCGATCCGGCGTGGCATCTGCTGATGGCCTCGGCAATGCGAGAGGGGGAGCACTGCTCGCCGTGGGCCGAGCCCCGCGCCGGCGCGCAGGTTGCGCGTGCGGCGGCGTACCTGATGCACGCCGAGGTCGAGAACGGCACGCAGTGTCCATTGACGATGACCTATGCGGCGTTTCCCGTTCTTCGCCGTCATCAGCAGGCATTGCCGTGGCTCGCGCAATTGTGGGTTCCGCG
>DATNNK010000303.1:0-4443 GCA_035601875.1 Casimicrobiaceae bacterium
GTCGGGGTCGAGGTCGAATGCAAGGTGGCCGAGGCGATTCTGCCGCGCCATTACCAGCACGGCTTTCACAGCACCGCAACCTGCGGCGCGATTGGCGCTGCCGCGGGCGCCGCGAAGCTGCTCCGACTCGATCGCGAAACCACGCGACGCGCGTTGAGCCTGGGGGCCACGCAGGCCGCCGGATTGCGCGAAAACTTCGGCACCATGACCAAGCCTTTTCACGCGGGACGCGCCGCCGAAAGCGGCGTAGTCGCGGCGGAGATGGCGGCGCTTGGCTTTACTGCATCGCCGAACGGACTGGAGGCCGAGCGTGGGTTTTTCCGTGCCGCGGGCGGCGGCTACAGCGCCGATATGATCGACGGGCGGCTCGGCAATCCGTGGACCTTCGCTTTCCCCGGCGTCTCGATCAAGCCGCATCCCAGCGGGTCGCTCACGCATCCGGGCATGAGTGTCATGCTCGAACTTATCCATCGTCATGATCTTCGCCCGGAGCGGGTCAAACGGGTCACGGTCGGCACCAATCACCACATGCCGAATGCGCTCATCCATCATCGCCCCCGTAACGAGTTGCAGGCCAAGTTCAGCATGGAATTCTGCATGGCGATCCTGCTCATCGAGCGCAAGGCCGGTCTCGAGCAGTTCACCGACGAGGTGGTCAATCGCCCCGACGTGCAGGCGTTGCTGCAGCGGGTGGACTTCGGCGTCAACGCCGAAGCCGAGGCTGCCGGCTTCGACAAGATGACCACGATCATCGAAGTCGAGCTCGACGACGGCACCGTGGTGAAGGGCGCCGCGGATTTTGGCAAGGGCAGCCCCGCAAATCTGATGAGCGATGACGAGCTCAAGGAGAAGTTCCGGCAATGCGCGGCCTGGGGCGGCCTCGATGTTGAGCGGACGCGGACGGTGATCGATCTCGCATGGCGCATCGAAACGCTCGAGGACGTGGGCGAGCTAACGCAACATTTGCGCATCAAGCGCATCGAGTGAACGTGGACCGGAAATTCAGGATCGCCGTCATACCCGGCGACGGGATCGGCAACGAGGTCGTCCCGGAGGGGCTGCGCGTGCTCGACCGGCTTGTTGCGACAAGCGGCGGCACCCTCGCCTTCGAGTACGAATCGTTCCCTTGGGGCTGCGAATACTACCTTCGTACCGGACGCATGATCGACGACGACGCGCTCGCGCGACTCTCGCCGTTCGATGCCATCTACTTCGGCGCCGTCGGCTGGCCGGGTGTGCCCGATCACGTTTCGCTGTGGGGATTGCGGCTCGCGATCTGCCAGGGCTTCGATCAATACGCGTGCGTCCGTCCGGTGCGCCTGCTGCCGGGAATCGAGCCGCGGCTCGTCGGTGCGACGCGCGAAACCATGGATTGGGTCGTCGTCCGCGAAAACAGCGAAGGCGAATATGCGGGCATCGGCGGGCGCAACCTGCGCGGGCGCGGCCGCGGCAAGGAAATTGCCCTGCAGGCCTCGCTGTTCACGGAGGAAGGGTGTGAACGGATCATCAGCTACGCATTCGCGCTGGCGCGCACCCGCAAACGACGCAAGGTGACGAGCGTCACCAAATCCAACGCCCAGCAATACGGGATGGTGTTATGGGACGAAACGTTTGCCCGTATCGCCGCGGCGCATCCCGACGTCGAGTCCGACCAAGGCCTGGTCGATGCGATGGCAGCCCGTTTCGTATTGCATCCGGAAAGCCTCGACGTGGTCGTCGGGTCGAACCTTTTTGGCGATATTCTTTCCGATCTCGGCAGCGCGCTCGCGGGCAGCCTCGGGATCGCGCCTTCCACCAACATCAATCCCGAACGAAAGCACCCGAGCATGTTCGAGCCGGTTCACGGCTCGGCGCCCGACATCTTCGGCAAAGGAATCGCCAACCCGATTGCGGCTATCTGGAGCGCGGCGCTGATGCTCGACCATCTCGGCCTCGCGAGCGAAGCCGCGCGCATCGTACGCGCCATCGAAGCAACCACCGGCGCCGGCGTGCTGACACCGGATCTCGGCGGTCGCGCCACCACGCGCCAGGTCGGCGATGCGGTATTGGCGCACCTCGGCGATCAGTGCACTAGCGACAAACCTTAAGAGCGACCGTGCCATGTTCGAAGGCTTCACGCACATGCGGATCGACACCTCCGGTGCGCGCATCAACCTGCGCCACGGCGGATCCGGACCGCCTCTCCTGCTATTGCACGGCAACCCGCTAACGCATGTGATGTGGCACAAGATCGCGCCGCGGCTCGCGGAGCATTTCACGGTCGTGGCATCGGACCTGCGAGGCTACGGCGACAGTTCGAAACCGGACGGCGGCGAAGACCACATCGGCTACTCGTTTCGCGCGATGGCGGAGGACCAGGTGGAGGTGATGACGGCCCTCGGCTTCGATTCATTTCACGTATGCGGCCACGACCGCGGTGGACGAGTGGCGCACCGCATGGCGCTGGATCATCCGCGTCGGGTGAAGAAGGTCGCGTTCCTCGATATCGTGCCCACGCATCACGTGCTGAACAACATCAAGAAGGAATGGGCGGTCGATGCCTACCACTGGTTTTTCATGGCGCAGCCCTACGACTACCCCGAGCAGATGCTGATTGCCTACGGCCTCGAGCGCTACATCCGGAAGAAGCTCGACAAGAAGGGCGTCGGCATGAGCGCATTCACTCCCGAGGCGCTCGCAGAGTACATTCGCTGCTGCACGCCCGAAAACATTCATGCGGTGTGCGAAGATTACCGCGCAGCGGTCGGCATCGATCTCGTCCACGATGAAGCCGACCTGGGGACCAAGCTGTCCATCCCCATGCTCGTCCTCTGGGGAGAGCGCAGCCACGTCAATCGCAGCTACCTGCCGATCGAAGCTTGGCTCGAGCGCGCTGTCGATGTCCGCGGAAGCATGCTGCCTTGCGGGCACTACCCGGCAGAGCAGGTGCCCGATGAGACGTATGCCGAGCTCCGGGCATTCTTCGGGTCTAGCGATTGATCGGGTGACGTGCCCGCGTCTTTATGTTGAGAAGAAAAGAGTCGGTCACGTCACCGTGTCGAGTCTGGCTACTTGATTATCAGTTCCTGCATAGTCTTGTTACCTATAATTTCCCGCGTCTCGGTTCGCTTCGTCATTAGCTGAACCTGCTTGTCTTCGGAGCCAATGACCTTGCTCGCGATCGCATCGTACTTCGCGGTAATGCCGTCGAGGGCCGCCCAGTTCTTGAATTCTGTCATGAACATCACGTCCCAATCGTCTCGTCCCATTGAGTTTCCAGTGAATATATGATCGGAAACGGCGAGCCCCTGCTTCTTCGCCTCCTCGTTGATCTTCTTGCGCAGCGGCAGAACCTCGCGCATATAGACATCTAACATGCCCGGCTTGACCCGAATCATGCTTATGTACCAAACGGAGCCCTCCGTGTAAGGCTTTTCCTGCGCATACACCGTAGCGCAGAGCAGGCACAATATTGCGGCCGATGTAAACCCGAGAATCGTGTTGGCAGTCTTCATCATCATCCCTTCCCTTGGTTGAATTGGAATCGGTCCATGGCGGCGACAGCATGATTGGCGCCTGTCGCCCAAGCAACACGGTCCGGTTATTACTCTGCCAGAAAGCGGCCCACCCGACAAAGAAATTGGTGTGCGTCGCTCGACGCTCACGCGCCGCCTACTTGCCGGCAGCCTTGCGCCGCTCGAGATCGATGTCGAGATACATCCACGGGTGCGAATCGAAGGTGTTGTATTTGTAACCCAGAACCCATGGATGAACGACGATGTTCTCGATGCGATAGGCGTGGAGCTTCCACGGGGCGTACGCGGTCACCAGCGTGGACATGCGGCGGAAAAGCTGCACGCGCTTCGGGCCGCCGGGCAGCCGCTTGGCCTCGTCGTAAAGCGCGTTGAACTCAGGGAGGTCGAACCGAGAAAGGTTCGAGACGCCCTTGTGCGGACCGTACAAAAGGTCGAGGAAACCGCTGCCTTCGTCGTTGGTTACGGTGTTCGCAAGGCCCCACATCTGCAGCTGTCCGGCCCGAGCCATCTTCAGCGTGTCGGGAAATTTCTGCTTGAGGAATTCGATGCGGATGCCTACCGCGTTCATGCTTCGCTGCCAAAGCTCGTCGAATTGGCGGTTGAGCGCAGACGGGTCCGACGCGCGGGTAAGCTTGAGCGGCTTTCCGTCCGGCAAATCTCGCCATCCGTCGCCGTCGCGGTCGATGTAGCCGAACTTGTCGAGCAGCGCCTTGGCGCCCGCGACGTTGTAGGGCGCGTCGCCTTTGAAGCTTGGATCATGCCCGATGACATTGGGCGGAATCGGCTGCGTGGCGACCTCCGCCTGATCGAGCCGAATGACATGAATCTCGTCGCCGATGTTGTACGCCATGCTGATCGCGCGCCGCAGCGCGATCTTGTCGTTGGTATAACCGCCGACCACCGGATCGTCCATGTTGAAGTAGGTGTA
>DATNNK010000304.1:0-2122 GCA_035601875.1 Casimicrobiaceae bacterium
TTAGCGGCAAGAGAAGTAATGTGGAGGAGACTGTCCGCCCATCGCGGTGTGGCAAGGGGAACCGGATGCTCCTTCACATTATGGTCAGCTGCTGATTACTCGAAAAATGCCAAGCTCGCCATTTGTCGATCCACGACGCGACGTAGGCGGCGTGATCCTCCCGAACCTCCGGCGTCAGGTTAAGATCAGCGCAAAGGAACGCTGCGCCAAGCTCGGCGACCAATTCTTCCCTCGCCGTGCCTTCGTCGCCAAACCGCTTGCGACCGAGGTCGCGCGCCAGGCGCTTGCCGTGTTTTGTCCAGTGACCGTTATGCCGATATCGGCATAACGGCCATTATGCCGCCTTCCGGATTATGCCGCGTCAATGACGGAAGCGTCGTGCGGCGGCACATTCAACCTCATCGCTTGTCGGCATAATCCGGAGTTCTGCACAGGCTGCGATACGGCGGCTTTCGCGCCGTTCGCCAGCGCGAGAAAGTCCGCGCCTTTCAACTCGACGAAAGGAGCGACCATGACTTCGCGTGCCAAAATCAGCAAATCGAAGGGGAGCACAGCCGCATGGCTGGAGCCACACTGCAAGCGGTTCCTGCAAGGGCTTACCGCTCAAGGGTATGCACGGTGCTCGTTGCGAAATTACGACCGAGCCATTGTTGGTCTTTGTGCAGCTATCGAGAAGCGTGGCCTCGTCAGCGACGATCTTGCCGGCCGGCAAATCGAGCGGCTTCGCGAAGCGGTACTCGACGGATTTAGACCGAGTGCCCGAACCTGCATGACGTTCTGCCTCAACCGGTTCATCGACCATCTCGTTGAGGTCGGCGCAGCCAAGTTGCCGGAAGTCCCGCCAAAAGTACCGACAGCGCTCGATCGCCCGCGCGTAGAATATGTCACCTATCTTCGTCACCAACGCGGTCTGAGCGAGGCGACGATCTACCACTGCCTCAGCTTTCTGAACCGCTTCATGAGGTTCCGCTTCGGCGCGACGCTCGGCAAACTCGACGACATCACGCCCGGCGACATCGTCGCCTTCTTGCGCAAGATCATGGGTGGAGGAAAACCCTATCGGGACAAGACACCCCCGACGCATCCGCGCAACCTGTTCCGGTTCCTGTTCTGGAGCGGCAAGACGAAGCGCGATCTTGCGAACTCCATCCCGCGTGTCGCCCAGCCCCGCCAGAGCCAACTTCCGCGATACCTTAAGCCCGAGGCGGTCGAGCAGCTGATTGATGCGGTTTGGTCGGGAGATCCGGTTGGGCGGCGGAACCATGCGATGCTGCTGCTCATCGCCCGACTTGGCCTGCGTGCACCGGAGGTCATCGCGATCCAGCTCGACGATATCGACTGGCGCGCCGGCTCCATCCTGATCCGGGGCAAGGGCAAGCGGCACGACCGCATGCCGCTGCCGGACGACGCCGGCAAGGCCATTGTCGACTACATCCGGAATGGTCGGCGTGGGCCGTCCCGTACGCTGTTCGTCTCCGGCAAGGTGCCTTACCGGCCGTTCGTCGATGCGACGATCCTGAACGTGGTGTTGCGCGATGCGTTCGAGCGGACCGGCCTCAAGCCGCCCCAGAAATACGTCGGCTCCCATCTGCTGCGGCATAGCCTTGCGACCGACATGCTGCGCAAAGGCGCTTCGCTCGACGAGATTGGCGACGTTCTGCGTCACCGGTCGCGCATGTCAACGTCCATCTACGCCAAGCACGATGTCGAAGGCTTGCGATCGATCGCGCGCGCATGGCCGGTTCAGGGAGGTCGGGCATGACCACGCTGTCTCAACGTCTCGATCACTATCTCGCCGTTCGCCGCAGCCTTGGCTACGATCTATCTTTCCCCGGCCGCGTGCTTCGCCGCTTCACCGCGTTCGCTGACAGCGAAGGCGTCGATCACGTCACCGTCGACCTGTTCCTGCGCTGGAAGGCCGCGTTTGGGTCGGCAAACAACAACACGTGGTCGGCACGGCTCGGCATGGTGCGCGTCTTCGCCGGCTGGCTGCAGGGGCAAGACATGCGAACCGAGGTGCCGCCGGCCGGACTGATCGCGGGGAAGCTGCGGCGGGGACGGCCTTACATCTACTCAGACAGCGAGATCGCCACGATCATCACGCGCGCCGCGAAGCTCAGGT
>DATNNK010000305.1:0-6179 GCA_035601875.1 Casimicrobiaceae bacterium
AAACGTTCTCTGTCGTCAACTTTCGCTCGCACCCGACGACACGCGCGGCCGGCATCGCGGTCCTGTAGGGCCGCGGGCGAGACTCGTGGAGCGGCCGGCCATGAGGACGCAACGACGCGCGCGGGCGCGACGGGAAGACGATGATGACTGCAGACCGGATGCCTCCCCTCGCCGACGAAGCTATGACCGACGAGCAGCGACGCTGCGCGCGCGAGATCGCCGCCGGCCCACGCGGCGGCGTATACGGACCGTTCGTCCCGCTGCTGCGTAGCCCCGAGCTCGCCGGCCACGCGCAGCGAATGGGCGAATATCTACGCTACCGCAGCGCGATCGGAACGTTGTCCGAGCTCGCGATTCTCGTCGTGGCGCGGGCGTGGTCGCAGCCGGTGGAGTGGTCGATCCACGCGCCTATCGCGCTCGGCGTCGGCATCGCGGCCGAAACCATTGCCGCGATTGCGTCGGGCAAGGAGCCGCGGGGATTGCCTGACGACCAGCAGGTCGTCTACGACTTTTGTCGCGAGCTGTGCACGGACAAGAGCGTGTCCGACGCCACGTATGAGCGGACAAAGGCGCGATTCGGCGACAAAGGCATCATTGACCTAGCGGGGATCAACGGCTACTACACGTTCCTGGCAATGGTAATGAATATTGCGCGTACGTCGGCGCCCGATGTCGGGGATGCCAGGCTGCCTGAGCTCTGAATTTCCGCGTCGAGGCCTCGCTGCCCAGGGCAACCACGAGCGTGCCGTCGCGGTAGTCAAGCCGGTCCGCAACGAGATTCATCGTCGGCGCGCACATGAAACACCGCTTTGTGCGACCGGGTCTCCTCGCGCAACCCGCTTTTAGCGGGGTGTGGCCTCTTGCGGACGCCCGACGTCAATCGCGTCCGCATTAGGTTGTGCGTGATAATCGCGAAGTCAAAGCGGAATCGCGCCTCGCGCCGAGCTCCGCACGTCCGTGTCCTCACCCATCATTCGCCACAGTTATCGCAGCGATCGGAGATCACGATTGGCGCTACGATCGCGGTGGCGATATCGTCGTGGTCAGGGCATCCCAGCAGGGTTGCAATGCCCTTACCTAAGGATATGGCAATGGACGCTTCTCTTGGTTTGTTGATGTTCTTTACTCGCACACTTGATCGGCACGAAATCGCACCGCTTTCGCGCAAGGAACTCGCGCGAGTGGAGCAGGCGTACTACGAGCGGTTTTATGAGCCACGCGCGAGCGGTTCAATCTGGAAGACGGCAACTGCCTTTCTTGCACCGCCGATCGCTGCCTTGACCGCCGCGATTTCACTGCTGGTCTACGCCATGCATTAGTCTCGTGCAATGCGGACCTCGATTTGCGCCCATGTCACGCGTCGGCACGCCGCAGCCGGATTCGGTCCGGTAACGGCACTGCCCGGCGAAGCACATCTTCGGCGAGCCAGATCGCGCAACGTCTGGCGCGCGCGGCAACGGTCGGCAGCGGCATCTGCTGGTAGTCATCGTTGAATACTTCAAAACTGTAGTCGCCACGATAGCCGATGCGGTCAAGGCGCACGACGAGATCGGCCAATGCGCTGCTGTGCACGCCTTCGCCGGGAAAGACGCGGAAATGGCGCGCGGTGGCAATTCGCTCCTCGACCGTGCGAACCTCCTGCCACATGAAATCGGCGAGCTGCACCAGGAAGATCTTCTCGGGATCGAGAATATCGATCTCGTCGAGCGAGGTCTTGGCCGCAAAGATGTGAAACGAGTCGATGCCGATCCCGAGGTTGGGCGCACCGGCTCGCTGCACGATGTCCCACGCGGTCGTGAATTCGTTGATCGTGCGACCCCACGACAAGCCTTCGTACGCAACCTTGATGCCGAGCGGCAACGCCAGCATCGCCAGCTTACGCAGATCGCGCGCCATCGCGTCCGGGTCATCGGTCGCATGAGTCGACGTCGACGAGCACACGAGCAGAACCTTGGCGCCGACCGCGGCGCACATCTCGAGCATCGACTTTGCGACGTCGACCTTGTATTCGTGCAGATGGCCGGACAATCCTTCGAAGTCACGCAGCACCTGAAAGCCTGTGACGCGCAGGCCGCTGGCGCGGACCGCGTGGGCGGCGCTTTCGAGGCCGTCGGAATGACCGACAACGTCGCGCGCCGACAACATGATCTGCGAGAAGCCGGCGTCCCGCACGGCGGCAAGCTTCGCGGGCAGCGTGCCGGCCAAGGAGATTGTATCCATGCCGAAGTCGAGGATGTTGGAAAGCGGTGCGTTCACAACCGCATCGGTCCCCGGATCACGAGCGTTCATCGTGCACCAGTTCGAACATGACGCCGCCGAGATAGCTTTGAGTGAGCGCCCCGCGGGCCTCGGAATGCACTCCCTTCGATTCGACGAAGGCCACGCCGCGCTGCCGCAGTGCCGCGACAGTCTTGAGCACGTCCGGCGTTCCCAGACCAACGCGCTGCAGCAACTCCAGAGGTTCGGGATCGAATATTCCCGGCTTGGGGTCGATTAGCTGCAGGTGGAAGGTGTGGCACGGACTTTCCAGGATGCGCCCTTTGGGGAGAATGCCGTAGCGCTGCTCGTCCGGCAGGACGCTGAAGCCGAAGAGCTCCGTGTAGAACTCGATCCACTCCGCCATGCGGTCGCTGCCGATATATTGGACGATGCCGAACCAATGCAGCCCGGTCAGCGCCGGGGGGTGTGGATCGACGCCAGGATTCAGCGTGAAATCCACGTCGTAGATCGAGAACTCGCGATAGCGATCGACGAAGTAGACGCGGCTCGCTCCGACGCCGTGGATCGCCGGGATATTGAGCTCCATCACTTCGACCTGGAAAGGGACGATCCACGCCCCGCGGTTGATCGCATACCGGTACGCGGTTGCAGCGTCACGCACGCGAAGCGCGATCGCTGCGATCACCGGCGTTTCAGCAGGCTGTACCGCACGGGGCTGGCCACCCGCATGGGCGTTGACGATGACGTTCATGTCGCCCTGCCGGTAGAGCAACACCTCGCGCGAGCGGTGGCGTGCGATCGGGCGAAAGCCCATCATCTCCAGCACTTGACCCAGCGCCTGCGGCTTGCTCGTCGAATACTCGATGAACTCGATACCATCCATCGCCAGCGGGTTGCTGGTGGCGGCGGTCAGTTCACGGTCGGATACCTGTGTCATGTCTTGCTCCTGGCCGATTTCGAGGAAGAATACAACGAAATTGTCGGCTGGAACGGAGGCATGCAGTTCTCAGCGTACGCGCCGGTCCCGATCCGTACGATGCGCAGCAACATTATCAAGGAGTTCCGGTGATGGACCCGCCGCACGTGCACGCCATTGTCCCAGATCACCACTCGACGCGTCTGGACTTGCGACGGGCGCCAGCCTCCACGGCGATTTCGGACGCCGTTCCATTATTGCCATTCGCAATGGACAGGATTGCGTACTTTGCATGGACAACATGTCGGCTCAACCCTATTCTGTCGTGCCTGTTGCCCGCGTACCCAAGACACGAACCGCGCGAACTGCGTGCCCGGGTGAAATTCCAGTATCGATTTCGAACCAATGGAGAACTCATGCAACACTCGTTCCGCAACCTCGCAGCCGCGCTTGCGCTTTCCGCTGCACCGATTCTCGTCGCCGCTCAATCGGTGCCCATTGTGGGTCTGGTCGAACTTTCCGGCGCCGGCGCCACCGCGGGCACCAACTTCGACAACGGCGTCAAGCTCGCGGTAAAGGAAATCAATGCTGCAGGCGGGCTTAGTGGTCGCAAGATCGAATACACGTCGTTCGACACCCAGACCATCGAGAAACGCCTCGACTCTTGCCGCATCGTAATTGTTTCCCAGTTCGTGCCTTAGATAGGTACCAGGAAGTTCCGGGTCTTCGACGATGCCATCGGCTTGAGAAAGTGGATTGCGAGGCACCCACATCCACCCACCAGACCACGCGGTAGCGCCTCCACAGACCGGATCTTTTTCGACCACAACAACTCTCAATCCGTGCCAGGCAGCCGTGACCGCAGCCGAAAGTCCCGCGGCGCCTGACCCTATGACGAGGAAGTCGCAATCGACCTCTCGCGACGGAGACTTGGCTGGATCTTCCGACATCGGTGTACCTCTCATGCTGGTTGCGCACAATGCATGGTGTGTATAGCGCGCTACGAGTCCGGAATATCTACGCCTGATAATGTAACAAATGGCGGGACCGCTGTAGTCGCACTAGCGGGCGAAGCGCGGCAAATGGTGCGCTAGGGAAGGTGGGCACATGAAGCACCGTTTTGTGCGACCGGGTCTCCTCGCGCAACCCGTTTTTAGCGGGGTGTGGCCTCTTGCGGGACGCCCGACGTTAATCGCGTCCGCATTAGGTTGTGCGTGATAATCGTGAAACCAAAACGATAGCATGGCGTCAATGTCGTTCCCTATCGAACCTCCGGTCGAACCCATGCTGGCCAAGCTCACCGAGAGTCTGCCTGCGGATGGCAACTTCCTCTTCGAGCCCAAGTGGGACGGTTTCCGCGCCATTGTCTTTCGCGGTGCTAGCGACATGTATATACAGAGCCGCGATCTCAAACCCCTCGATCGCTATTTTCCAGAGCTGCATCAATCATTGCTCGAACTGCTGCCTCCCGGCTGCGTCGTCGATGGCGAGATCGTCATCGCCACACCCAACGGCCTCGACTTCGACGCTCTCCAACTCCGATTGCATCCGGCACAATCAAGAACTGCGAAGCTCGCGAGGGAGACGCCGGCGTCGTTCATCGCATTCGATGCGCTGGCCGTGGAAGGCAACAACATCATGGCGACGCTGCAGTGGGAGCGACGGGCAAATCTGGACAAGCTGCTCAAACGATCGAAGGCGCCACTGTACCTGACGCCGATGACGACCGAGCATCGCGTGGCCGTCGACTGGCTTCGGCAATTCGAGGGCGCAGGCCTCGATGGCGTCATTGCCAAACGTCGCGACCTGCCGTATCAGCCGGGCAAACGCGCGATGCTCAAGGTCAAACACGTGCGGACCGCGGATTGCGTCGTCGCCGGCTTTCGCTGGTACAAGGATTCGACCGATGCGGTGGGTTCATTGCTGCTGGGGCTCTACGACGATGACGGTGCGCTGCATCACGTCGGCGTGACCTCGGCATTCACCATGGCGGCGCGCAAAGAGCTCGCGCAGGAACTCGAACCGCTGCGCAAGAACGCGATGAAGAATCATCCGTGGCGCGACTGGGAGCACGAAGAAGCGCACGCAAGCGCGCGATTGCCGGGCGCGCAGAGCCGCTGGTCCGCCGGCAAGGACCTGTCTTGGGAGCCACTGCGCATCGAGCGGGTGTGCGAAGTCAAATACGATCACCTGCAGGGCGACCGCTTTCGTCACGCGACCCACTTTTTGCGATGGCGGCCGGACAAGCTACCCGCGGATTGTCGCTACGACCAGCTCGAAGTCACTGCCCCTTACGAGCTGAAGAAGGTTTTCGCGGCGAGGCGGGTTTAGCGCCGGCGCGACGCGAGGGCTGCACGCGTTTCGGCTCGTCGGGCGCCTTGGCATATTGCGGTGGCCATGGCGCATCGCCTTGACCGTCGCGCGCGTGGCGTTGCGAGAGTTCGAGAAGGCTGTCGAGCGAATAGGTGCGGGCGTCGATGTCCTTGTGCCGGTCACCGATTTGTGCGAAGCGCTTTTGCATCGTGACCATGGTGAAGTCGCCCGGTTCGGCCACATCGACCTCGTCCCAGTTAAGCGGCGCTGAAACGCGTGCGTCAGAAGTCGGCCGCACGGAATAAGCGCCGGCGACGGTGCGGTCCTTGGCGTTCTGGTTGTAGTCGATGAAGACGCCGTGCCTCTCTTCTTTCCACCACTTGCTGGTCGCCAGCGCCGGCGCGCGCCGTTCGACTTCGCGCGCGAGCGCCAATGCGGCGCGGCGGACATCGTCGTGCGTCCACTGTGGCTTGATGCGCACGCTCACGTGGATGCCTCGCTTGCCCGAGGTCTTTGGCCAGCCGCACAGATCGTAGTCAGTCAGCGTGGTCTGAACGACGCGGGCGACCTCGCGCACCTGTGACCACGGCACGTCGGGGACGGGATCCAGGTCGATGCGCAATTCGTCCGGATGATCGAGATCCTCCGCGCGCACCGGATGCGGATGCAATTCGAGGCAAGCGAGATTGGACATCCAGGCCAGTGCCGCAGCGTCCCTCGGCACGACTTC
>DATNNK010000306.1:0-2586 GCA_035601875.1 Casimicrobiaceae bacterium
CTTCCGCATCGCACACCTTGGTGGTCGTCCCGACCATGCTCACTAGCGCCGCAGACATCGAGGATTTGGCCGAGGCGCTGGAGGTTCGTTTCCTGGCCAATCGCGACCGCAACCTGCATTTCGGGTTGTTGACGGATTTTCCAGACGCAGACCAGGAAATGCTGCCGCAGGACGCGTCCTTGTTGGCGCTCGCGCGCAGCAGCATCGAGGAGCTCAACGCAAAGTACGGCGATGCGGTCGGTGGCGCCGCGGATGACGCGCTGGAAGCAGCCTTGGCCGGTGACGGCGACCTACACGGTCCGTTCTTTTTGTTCCATCGCCCGCGAAGCTGGAATGCGCAGGAACGGATCTGGATGGGATTTGAGCGTAAGCGAGGAAAACTGGCGGACCTCAATGCGTTCCTGCGCGGTGCCGGCAACGCGTTCTCGCTTGTCGTCGGCAACACGGCGGTGTTATCAGCCGTGAAGTACGTGATTTCGCTCGACACCGACACTCAATTGCCGCGTGACTCGGCGCGCCAATTCGTCGGCGCGATGGCGCACCCGCTGAATCGTCCGCGATTCGACGCTGCAGGTGGAGATCGCGACGCTGCGCTGGTGACCCGCGGTTACGGCATTCTTCAACCGCGCGTCGCGGTGAGCCTGCCCGGCACCAACCGGTCCCGATATGCGCGACTTTTCGGCGGCGAGACCGGGATAGATCCCTATACGCGAGCCGTTTCCGACGTTTATCAGGATGTGTTCGGTGAAGGATCGTTCATCGGCAAGGGCATCTACGACGTCGATGCCTTCGAGCGTGCGCTGGCGGGCCGCTTGCCTCTGAACCGGATCCTCAGCCACGACCTTCTGGAAGGATGTTACGCACGGGCGGGCCTGTTCAGCGACGTGCAGTTATACGAGGAGTTTCCTTCGAGCTACAGCGCGGACGTCCGTCGACGGCATCGCTGGATACGTGGCGACTGGCAGCTCGCCCGCTGGATACTGCCGCGTGTGCCGGGTGCCGATGGACGCCTGCATCGGAATCCGCTGTCGGGACTATCGCGGTGGAAAATTTTTGACAATCTCCGGCGCAGTCTTGTCCCTGCCGCATTGACATTGTTGCTGCTGCTCGGGTGGATTGCACTGGATCGAAGCTGGTTCTGGACCTTGACGGTACTGGGCATTCTGCTCGTTCCTTCCGTCGTCGCGACTTTTTTGGACCTGCTGCGGAAGGCGCCCGAGGTGCTGCTGCTGCAGCACCTCGTTGCCGCAATGCGGACAGCGGGCCGGCACTTCGGTCAGCTGTTGTTCATGCTGGCGTGCCTTCCTTACGAGGCCTATTCGAGCCTCGACGCAATCCTGCGCACGCTGTTCCGGCTGCTGTTCACTCATCGCAGGCTTCTCGAATGGAGTCCGTCGCGCGAGGCCGAACGAGAATCCGATCAAGCACTGACAAGCAGCGGTCGGACGGGGCTCAACGCGTCCTTTCGGCGCATGTGGATCGCGCCCGTAATCGCTGTCGCCACCGCGATCGGTACCGCGATCGTCATGCCGGCTGCATTGCTCACCGCGCTTCCCATACTCTTGTTGTGGACCGCCTCTCCGGCAATCTGCTGGTGGATAAGCCGGCCCCTGGCCCGCCGCAGCGCGAGGCTGACGGGTGACCAAATACTCTTTCTGCGGCAGACCGCACGCCGGACCTGGGCTTTCTTCGAAGTCTTTGTCGGTGCCGACGATCATTGGTTGCCGCCAGACAACTTTCAGGAGCACCCGGTCGCGACCGTCGCTCATCGCACGTCGCCGACCAACATGGGGCTGGCGCTCCTCTCCAATGTGACCGCGTGTGACTTCGGCTACATCACCGGCGGCCAACTCGTCGAGCGAACCGCCAACGCGCTGCATTCGATGCAGGCGCTCGAACGCCATCGCGGCCACTTCTACAACTGGTACCACACGCAGTCTCTGGCGCCGCTGACGCCGCGCTACATCTCAACCGTGGACAGCGGGAACCTGGCGGGCCACCTGATGACCCTGCACGCGGCCTTGGTGGAGATCGCCGATGCACCGATTGTCGGCCAGCGATTATTCCAGGGCTTGGGCGACACCCTGCGCATTGCGGTGCAGGCAGCGGGCGGCAGCGCCACCCACGCATTGACACAATTCGCCAACACTCTCAAAGCGGCGTCCACCGCACTTCCCCCGCTCACGCTCGCCGGTGCGCATGCGCACCTGGAGCAGTTGGTCGCTTTCGCCCACGCAGCCGTCGATGTCGAAGAGGGCGCTGCTGCCGTTTCAACTGAAGCTTCCGAGTGGGCGCGTGCGCTCCTCACGCAGTGCGAGGCAGCGCTCGACGAGCTCTGCCTCCTTGCCCCCTGGTCGACGTTGCCCGCTATCGCGCCCGGGATGCGCGATCTCGCGCGCATCGCGGTCATTCCGTCGTTGCGCCAGATCGCCAGCCTCGACGCGCAACCGTTGTCGATTGCCGCCCTTGATCCCGAAGCGCCTTTGGCGCCGGCCGAGCGTGAAGGGCGTCTAGCCCTGCAGACGCTCGTCGCCGAAGGCAGTGAGCACGCGCGCGATCGGCTAGCGACGCTCGCACATCTGGAGG
>DATNNK010000307.1:0-4114 GCA_035601875.1 Casimicrobiaceae bacterium
ACACCACTGGCGAAGTCGACTCCGATCCCCGGCTGCACCTGCATCTGATTGAACTCCGGCGCGATCATTTCGATCGGGTCCTCGATCGAGCAGACGTTGACCTCGGGAGTCGCCAGCTGCTTCATCGTCGAATACAGCGTCGTCGTCTTTCCCGAACCGGTGGGTCCGGTGACCAGTATGATTCCGTAGGGCTCCTTAATCATCTTGTCCCAGCGTTCGCGATCCTCGCCGGCGAAGCCGAGCTCCTCGAAGTCACGCACCAGCACGTCGGGCGTAAAGATACGCATCACCACTTTTTCGCCAAACGCGGTCGGCATGGTCGAGATGCGAAGCTCGATTTCCGTACCGTTGGGAGAGATGGTCTTGATGCGGCCGTCCTGGGGCCGCCGCTTTTCGACAATCTCCATCCGCGCCAGCAGCTTGATGCGACTGGTCATCGCGATCAGCACCGGATTCGGAATCGCGTACACCTGATGTAGCACGCCGTCGATGCGAAAACGAACGACACCGCTGTCTCGCCGGGGCTCGATGTGAATGTCGGATGCGCGCTGTTCGAAGGCGTACTGCCATAGCCAGTCGACGATATGGACGACGTGCTGATCGTTGGCGTCGAGCTGCCCGTGCTTGCCCAGTTCAACGAGTTGCTCGAAGTTGCGTGCCAGCGAGATGTCGCCCTTCGACGTCTCCTGGGCCTTTTTCATCGACCGGGCGAGATTGAAGAACTCGCCTAGGAAGCGTCGGATATCCTGCGGGTTGGCGAACACCAGCTTGATTCGCAGGCGCAGGATCTGCTCGAGCTCATCCGCCCACGAGCGGACGAACGGCTCGCTGGTCGCCACCGTGAGTATGCCGCCGCCGATATTGACCGGCAGAATGCGGTACCGCTCCGCGTAAGCGTTGGACATTGTCGCGGTTACCGCGACCAGATCGATCTTCAGCGGATCGATGTGCTGATATGGAACACCCAGCTTGCCGGCCAGCCATTCAACGAGCGCGTCCAACGTAATCACCTTGCGTGGCGGCGCCAGCGAATGCCATTTCTGGTCGGAGATCAACTCGAGCGGGGTCTCGAAACGCTGGGTGCGCGAGCGAGCGAGCTTTTCCGCCTCCGCCGCCGACACCAGTCCGTCGGCAACCATCAGCTTCAGGATGTCCTCTAATCGGAGCCGGCGGTCCGGGGTCTTGGTGGCCTGCGCCTTGGTGCCCTCGGCGGCTGGGCCGGGCGGCGCGCTCGGCGTTTTGACGGGATTCGAGGCCATCGCGCTACTATAGACTGAAGCGGCGGTTTATGACAGCGTGCTAACAGTGGGTCGCGCGTCATGATTGCCGTCAAAGACACCCTGGCGGACCTGTTAATGACCACGCTCCATGCCGTCCTCGCTGACATCACGACCCTCGACACGGATGCGATCGTCAACGCGGCCAACAACACGCTGCTCGGAGGCGGCGGCGTCGACGGCGCAATACATCGCGCCGCCGGGCCCGATTTGCTTGCCGAATGCATGCGCCTCGGGGGGTGCGACACCGGAGACGCGAAAATCTCCGGCGGCTACCGCCTTCCTGCATCGCATGTCATTCACACCGTCGGGCCCGTATGGCGTCACGGCGCCCACGGCGAGCCGGAACTGCTGGCGCGATGCTATCGCCGCAGCCTCGAGCTCGCGGTTGCCCACCGGCTTCGCTCGATCGCGTTTCCGGCCATCAGCTGCGGGGCATATGGATATCCGCTGCGGCTCGCGGTTCCGATCGCGGTCCTTTCCGTGCGCAGCTTCGACGCTCTCGACGCGCTCGATCGCGTCGTTTTCGCGTGCGCCGGCCGCGATGTGCTCGAGGCGTACGAGGCGGCACTCGGCGCGCCGGGCTAGTAAGCCTACTCCGCGTCGGCGCTTTCTTCGTACGCCTCGGCGGGCAGCTCGGGGACCTGGAACACCTCGCGCAGGTAGGCGACGTACGCGGGATCGTAATCCATCGCTTTCGACGGCTCGTCGCTGATCTTGGCAACGGGTTGCCCGTTGCATCGGGTCATCTTGATGACGATCTGGACCGGTTGGTAGCCGAGATCATTGGTCAAATTGGTGCCGATGCCGAATGCGGTGTGGCTGCGCCCCTTGAAGTACTCAAACAGACGAATCGCCAGCGGCACGTTGAGTGCGTCCGAGAAAACCATGGTCTTGGTTCTCGGATCGATACGCATCCTGGCGTAGTGCGCGATGAGTTTCTCGCCCCATTCGAAAGGATCGCCGGAATCGTGACGCACGCCATCGAACAGCTTGCAAAAGAAAAGATCGAAGTCGCGCAGGAACGCTTCCATCCCGCATACGTCGGACAGTGCGATGCCGAGGTCGCCTCGATACTCGCGCGCCCAGGTGTTGAACGCAAAGACCTGCGAATCGCGCAGCCTCGGCCCGACCGCCTGACATGCCTGCAGGTACTCGTGCGCCATTGTGCCCAGCGGGGTGAGTCCGTGCTCGAGTGCAAAGTAGACGTTGCTCGTGCCGACGAATTTCGCGCCGATGCCCTTCTTGAGCGCGAGAATTACCTCCTCCTGCCAGCCGCCGGAAAAACGTCGCCGCGTACCGTAATCGGCGACGCGAAACTCCGGGTCGGGGACCGCGTTGATTTGTTCGATCTTTGCGGCGAGACGCCGGCGCCCTTCCGCAAAGTCCGGTCGTGGCTGGGTGTTGCGAAAGTAGACCTCGCTGATGATCGCCAGCAGCGGAACCTCGAACAGTATGGTATGCAGCCAGGGCCCGTTGATCGCGATCTCGATCTCGTTGGGCGACACCGCGGAGCGCCTGACCTCGACGAAGCGATCCTGCAGATGAAACAGGCCGAGCAGATCGACGAAGTCACTCTTGAGAAAGCGCCAGCCGCGCAGATACTCGAGCTCGCGCCGAGCAAAGCGCAAGCCGCAAAGGCCGGAGATCTCGCGCTCGATCTCGGAGATGTAAGGTGTCAGGTCGACGTCTGGCGTGCGGCACTTGAATCGGTACTCGACCTGCGCTTCCGGAAAATGATGCAGCACGACCTGCATCATCGTGAACTTGTACAGATCCGTGTCGAGCAGCGAATCAATGATCATGCGTGGTCATGGGCGAGATGCTCCGTCGGCCGACGGGACGCTCATGTTACCCGGACAGGACTGCTCTCTGCCACTCGAGCGCCAGCCCGCCGAACGGCGAGCCTGCGACGATAGCGATCAACGGCTGCCTGCAGGTACCATCGCCGCTGCAACCAGGAGCCGCCCATGCTAGTGAACTGCGTCGCGTAGCAGGAGGGCACAAAGCTCAGCGACATCGCGAAGGAAGACATCAGCGAGTATGTCAAGCGCCCCGATTGTTTCGTCTGGGTCGGCTGAAGGACCCGACGCCGGACGAGCTCGAGGAAATGCGCGAGGAATTCGGCTTGCACGAGCTGGCCGTCGAAGACGCGCGCCATGGCCACCAGCGGCCGAAGATCGAAGAGTACGGAAACTCATTGTTCGCGGTGCTGCAGACGGTCGAGATCAAGGAAGCCGAACTTCATGTCGGAGAAGTCGACATCTTCGTCGGCACCAACTACATCCTCTCGGTTCGCTTGCACACTGAGCGCGGATTCGCCGACGTTCGAGCCCGGTGCGAGCGCGAGCCGCACCTGCTGAAGTACGGTGCGGCGTACGTGTTCTACGCGCTCATGGACACCGTGGTCGACCGCTATTTTCCGATCCTCGATGCGCTGGAGACTGAGTTCGAGAAGATCGAGGAGCAGATCTTCCTGCGCAACACCGCGCGCTCCAACATCGAAGCTCTCTACGCCTTGAAGAGGAGCTTGATGATCCTGAAGCACGCCGTCGATCCGCTCATGGAAGCGGTCAGCAAGCTCTAGGGCGGAAGGGTCCCGCAGATATGCTCCGGCATGGGCGAATATTTCCGCGATGTGTTCGATCACCTGCAGCAGTTGCCCGCGACGATCGAAGGGATATGCGACATACAGACCACGGCCATTCAGGTCAACCTCGGCATGATCAGCTTAAACGAGACCGAGGTCACCAAGAAGCTGGCGGCGTGGGCTGCCATCATCGATATCTGGCTATATTGGCAGTCCAAGAAGATCAAATGGCTCTGACCTGATGCTT
>DATNNK010000308.1:0-3688 GCA_035601875.1 Casimicrobiaceae bacterium
CAATTCAATGCAAACCCTTGACAATTCGATGCTCATAGAAGGGCAGGCGAAGCTGAGCGCAGCGACCCTTGACGCTGCGAAGGCGCAATAGGCTGGCGTAGGCTGGCGAGCGCAGGTTATTGCGTTCGCCCGCCTACAGGCGCATTTCGGCCCCGCGTGTTCCGGCGGAGTTTGACCGCCGTCAACCAGTGCTGCGATCCGTTCGACGCCCCCCCTCTGGTCTCTGGTCTGAAGCCGGTCATCGCGCGTCGGACCTGACGTCCGACAACCTTCTATCCGCTGGCGCCTGGCCAGCCTCATCCTGCATGCGCATTACGCCGGAACCTTGTCCGGGAACATGCCCCATCTGGAAAACCGGTTACGTCAGTAACCCAGGGTCATGACGGGCATGTTCACTTCAAACCGTCCATCCATCAGTTGCGCGCGTTCATGATTGCCCTGTTGCGCGATCCCGCTGGCTCAGACTGGCTTCAGCTCTGCGCCTTCGGGGATGACGCCGTCCTTCAGATACCGCCACAGCGCAATCGCGAGACGTCGCGCTACCGCGACGATCGCAATGCGTCGCGCGCGGCGGTTCGGTCCCGTGCCCTGGGTGCGCTGGTTGAACCACTGCGTCAGCGCGCTGCCGGGCTGGTAGCGCAGCCAGGTCCACGCCATCTCGACCAGTAACGCGCGCACCCGCCGGTTGCCCTGCCTGCTGATGCCCTGATCGGTATGGCTCTCGCCGCTGTCGTAGGGCTGCGGCACCAGCCCGACGCACGCCCCCACCTGGCGCCGGTTGCTGAACTCCCTCCAGAACAACTCCAGCGCGAGGCGCGACGCACCCACCTCGCCGATGCCCTTCAGGCGCGCCAGGTCCTCGCTGCGCTTGCGCGCGGCCGCCGGCACGCTCGCCTTGCGCGTCTTCTCCAGCGCGGCGAGTTGCTGCTCCGCCAGTGCCAGCCGCTCGCACTCGCGCAGCAGCCGTTCACGCAGCTCGGGCGGCAGCGGCGTGCCGTCGTGGCACTTCACCTCGTTACGGGCGAGCCGGCCGGCAAAGGCCTTGTGGTCGACCTCATCCCAGCAGCCGAGCGTGGCCAGCAGTTTGCGCATGCGGTCGCGATGCTGCAGTACTTCCTTCTGCAGTTCCCCGCGATCGCGCATCAGCTGGCGCGACGCCTCGTCCTGCGGCGACGGCACGTGAACCACGTGCATGCGGTCACGCTCGCCGCGCAGCCACGCGCGCAGGTTGATCACCAGCTTGATGACATCGAGCCGGTCGGTCTTCGCGCGTCGCTTGTGGCGTTCGACCGGAATGCTCGCCGGATCGACGACGTAGCACTCGATGCCGCGCGCCTGCAGCGCGCGACAGATCCAGAACGCGTCCTGGCCGGCCTCGTAGCTCACGACGACCCGCACGCTCGCGGGCAGCAACCACTTCTCCTTGTGCGCCTCGATCAGGTCCAGCACCGCCTGCAGGCGGGCGGCGGCCTGTGGCTGCGCGACCGTGTGCACGGCAGGCTTCTCGCGCCGGCCGTCGTGCAGCGCGACCTTCCACTTCGCCGCAGCCAGCTCGAGTGACACCGCCACTACGACTTCTTCACCACGGGTGGTGAACGTCTGATCCGTGCGCATGATGTTCTCCTTTGAACAGGACTCGACACGCTGATTTTACGTATCAGTTCGTCGACGCCCCCTGCTCATATCAGGATCTGGGCGCGCACGAGTTCATGCGCCGCTTTCTGCTGCACGTGCTGCCCCGCGGCTTCCACCGCATCCGCCACTATGGCCTGCTGGCCAATCCCGTGCGCCGGCAGAATCTTGCGAAGCTGCGTGGGCTGTTGCACGTCGTGCCCGCCGCCAGCACGCAACCCGACGACACCGCTCCCGCTGTGCGTCCCGCCTTCATCTGCCGGCACTGCGGCGCGCCGATGATCGTCATCGAGGTCCTCCAACGCAGCCCACCGATCCGCGCACCACCCGCACAGCGAGCCGCAGCATGAGCACAGGTGTTTCGAGACGTTCAAGTCGACCGTCGGCTCTCCGGCAGCGGGACCCGATAGCGGACGCTTGCGTCCCTCACAGGGACCACGCCGCTGTGCGCCCGGCCTCCCGTCACAAACGCGCGCCGGACAGCCTCGCCAACGTGCATCCCGTCGACATCAACCCGCTTTGCCCCAGCGCTGCGTCAGTCCAACACCGCACCCGACCTCTTCAATCCCCATAGCGCTAAAGGTTCCGGCCACGCCGGAACACTCCGCGGTTTCCTCCATCGGGATTTGTACGACGCCTGCCCGCATGCGCTTGTGGCCCGTGCTCATGTCCGTGGTCGAGAGCAGGCATCCTACAAATCTAAACAGGGTACGACTTTCGGCGAGCGCCTCATTTCGACCAGAGCAGAGATGCGAATGCGACCGTGGTGGCGAGCCAGGCCGGGGCGCAGGCACACCCGCCCGCGGTGCGATACTTGTCCAATGGTCACCGCAACTTTCCGCTTCTACGAAGAGCTGAACGACTTCCTCCCGCCTGCATTGCGCCAACGGGAGTTCGAACGAGCCTGTGCGGGCGCCGCGACGGTCAAGCACATGATGGAGGCGCTCGGCGTCCCGCATACCGAGGTTGAACTGATTCTCATCAATGGGGAATCGTCCGGCTTCGATCAGATCCTGCGCGAAGGCGATCGCGTCGCCGTCTATCCGACCTTCGAGGCGTTCGACGTCACGCCCCTGCTGCGACTGCGCGACCATCCGCTGCGCGTGACGCGCTTTGTCGCGGATGTGCATCTCGGCGGGCTCGCGCACCTGCTGCGCATGACCGGCTTCGATACGCTATTCGACACCGAGTTCGAGGACAGCGCGATCGCAGTCGTCGCCTCCCGCGATCACCGCATCGTACTCACGCGCGATTGCGAACTGCTCAAGCGCCCCGAGATCACGCACGGCTGCTTTGTGCACGCACACAAGTCAGCGCTGCAACTCCGCGAGGTCTTCGAGCGGCTCGACCTCGCGCGCAGTGCGCGGCCTTTCACGCTATGCGTACACTGCAACGCGCCGCTGCGTGGCGTCGACAAATCACTGGTGCAGCAACGCGTGCCAGCGCCAGTCTTCGACTGCTACGAGCGGTTCTCCAACTGCGATGTCTGCGGACGTATCTTCTGGGAAGGCCGGCATCGGCAGCGCATGCTTGCCGTACTCGACGGCCTCGTCGCGAGCTGATGCACCCTTGCCGACCCTTAAGGGTTTTTCGAATAGGGGCACGGCGCTGTAAAAAATCATCACACGAAAGTCACCTCAAAAAAAAATTTATCCCGCATATTGCTCCTTGAGCAGAGAGCACATTAAGATGGTCGCCCGGGCGTGCGGCACGTACCCAGTCTGCACAGACGCCCTGCATCCGCGATCCGTCAGATAAATCGGCTCGCGGACAAGTCAAGTTCCCAGCAAATGAAGCGCCTATTACATAGGAGACAACGATGCTGAGTCCTCATGAATTTGCAACTCTGATGCTACTCAAGGATGCTCCGGACCAGATCGACCCGGACCGGGCGGATCTGGAAGCCCTTCTCGAACGCCAACTCATTACGCTGGAAAAGCTCACGTCCGGGCAACGGCGGACTCTTGTCACCCTCAACGGTCACTCGGTTCTCAAGGCCGCTGCGCGGATCCGGTGAGTGACACTTGCATCAAATATCTTTGTTACCCGATCCAGG
>DATNNK010000309.1:0-9895 GCA_035601875.1 Casimicrobiaceae bacterium
ACTGATCACGCGCTATGCCTGGGGCGAGATATGGACCCGCCCGGGCCTGCCGCGGCACACCCGCAGCCTGATCACGGTGGCGATGATGGTGGCGTTGAACCGGCCCGACGAATTCCGGCTGCACATCCGCGCCGCATTCAACAACGGTGTCACCCGCGACCAGATCAAGGAAGTGTTGCTGCAATCGGCGATTTACTGCGGCGTGCCGGCAGCCAATAGCGCCTTCCATCTGGCCGAGGAAGTCTTCGCGCAGCTCGACAAGCCTGCGCCCTAGCCAGGGCCAAGGTCGCAATGACGTCCATGCGCACGCAGGTCGGGATCATCGGCGCCGGGCCGGCGGGCTTGCTGCTCGCTCATCTGCTGCAACGGCAGGGGATCGAATCGGCGGTGATCGAGAATCGTGCTCGCGACTATGTCGAGCATCGCGTTCGGGCAGGCGTGCTGGAACAGGGCAGCGTCGATTTGTTGAACGATTCCGGTGTCGGCGCGCGGCTGCAGCGCGAGGGCCTGGTTCACCACGGGATCGAGCTTCGCTTCGGCGGCCAGGGCCATCGCATCGACATGACCGCCCTGACCGGTGGCCGCTGCATCACGGTCTACGGGCAACAGGAGGTCGTCAAGGACCTGATCCGCGCGCGCATCGACGCCGGTCGCGAGATCATGTTCGAGGTCAGCGATGTCAGAGTCGCCGACATCGACTCGAGCAAGCCAAAGGTCACGTTCGTTCGAGACGGCGAGAAGAACGAGCTCGTGTGCGACATCATCGCCGGCTGCGACGGTTTTCACGGCCTGTGCCGGCCATCGATTCCCGCCGGCGTGCTCTCCACGTTCGAGCGCACGTATCCGTTCGCATGGCTCGGCGTCCTGGCCGCCGCGCCGCCCACCCATGACGAGCTGATCTACGCCTACCATCAACGCGGATTCGCGCTCTATAGCATGCGCTCGCCGGAAGTCACGCGGCTGTATCTGCAGGTCGCGCCCGAAGAGGATATCGGCAACTGGCCGGACGAACGGATATGGGAGGATTTGCATACCCGGCTCGAAACCGACGACGGGTGGAAGCTCCGCGAGGGGGCGATCACCGAAAAAGGCATCACCGGTATGCGCAGCTTCGTCGTCGAGCCCATGCAATATGGGCGGATGTTCCTGGCCGGCGACGCTGCGCATATCGTCCCCCCGACCGGCGCCAAAGGCATGAACCTCGCGCTGGCCGACGTGCGCGTTCTGGCGCAGGCGGCGACGGCGTATTTCAAGACCGGAAAAAGCGAGCTGCTCGACGCCTACTCGGCCACCTGCCTGAAGCGTGTCTGGCGGGCAGAGCACTTTTCGTGGTGGATGACGTCGATGCTGCACCGCTTCCCGAGCGACGACGTATTCCAGCAGCGCCTGCAGCGCTCGCAGCTCGAGTACGTCGTCGGATCCACCGCCGCGGCGGCATCGCTGGCGGAGAATTACGTCGGCCTTCCGTTTTCCTAAAGCGTTTGGCGTTGGCGGCGAAGGCAGGGTTTCGCAGTCAGGTTAAGATGAGGTTTAGCAGCCATGGTCGAAAAAAGGAGCATCAAAATGCAGTTCCAGAGCTGGATCAAACGCGCAATTATCGGGGCGGCAATGGTAGGCGCCGCCGGGACCCTGCAGGCACAGGGCGTGGTCAAGCTCGGTCTCGTCGCCGAATTCTCGGGGCCCTTTGCCCAGTACGGACAGCAGATACTCGGCGGCATGAAGGCGTACATGAAGCAGAACGGGGACACCGTCGCCGGCAAGAAAATCGAGATCGTGCAAAAAGACACGACCGGGCCCGCGCCGGATGTCGCCAAGCGCCTCGCGCAGGAGCTGGTGACGCGCGACAACGTCGACTTCCTCGTCGGCTTCGGCCTGACGCCGAATGCGCTTGCGGTCGCGCCCGTCGCTACCGAAGCGAAAAAGCCGATGATCATCATGAATGCGGCGACGTCGATCATCACCACCAAATCGCCGTATATCGTGCGGGTGTCGATGACGCTGCCGCAGATCACGCAGCCGATGGCCCAATGGGCGGCGAAGAACGGCATCAAGAAGGTCTACACCGTGGTCGCCGACTACGGTCCGGGACTGGACGCGGAGGCGGCGTTCAGCAAAGCGTTCAAGGCAGCCGGCGGGGAGATGGTCGGCAGCGTGCACACTCCGCTGCAGAATCCCGACTTCGCGCCGTTCGTCCAGCGCGTCAAGGATGCCAAGCCCGAAGCGGTGTTCCTATTTCTGCCTGCGGGCGAGCAGGGCATCGCGTTCATGAAAGCGTACAAGGAGCGCGGTCTCGCCGACACGGGTATCAAATTGATCGCCACCGGCGACATCACCGATGACGGCGTGCTGGACGCGATGGGCGACCCGACGCTGGGTCTTGTCACCAGCTTTCACTACTCCGCATCGCACAACTCGCCGGAGAACACGGCGTTCAAGAAAGCCTATGCCGAGGCCAATGGCACTACGCTGCGTCCCAATTTCATGGCCGCGGCGGGGTATGACGGCATGGCGGCAATCTACGAAGCGCTGAGGAAGACGAACGGCTCGACCGACGGCGACAAGATCATGGCGGCACTCAAAGGCATGAAGCTCGCCAGTCCGCGCGGCGCGATCATGATCGATCCGGAAACGCGCGATGTCGTGCAGACGGTTTACATCCGCAAGGTCGAGAAGACCGGCGGCGGCCTGTACAACATGGAATTCGACAAGTTTCCCGACCAGAAGGATCCGGGCAAATAGGCGCGTGAGCGATTCACGGTTTGCATCAGGGGCGCCAGATCTACCCGGCGCCCCATACCTCTTTCGCAGTCTCGACGACCAGGCGCAACTTCGCTGCCTGCGCCTCGCGCGCGATCTCATTACCATGCACGGTGCTCGAAAAGCCGCACTGCGGCGACAGACAGAGCTGGTCAAGCGGCAGCACCTTCGCGGCTTGGTCGATTTTTCGCTTCAACGCGTCTTTGGACTCGAGCTCGCCAAGCTTGGTCGTGACCAGCCCCAGAACCACGGTCTTCCCCGCAGGCACGAAGCGCAGCGGCGAAAAATCGCCGGAGCGGGCATCGTCGTATTCGAGGAAATACCCATCAACCTTGAGCTCGTTGAAGAGGACCTCGGCCACCGGCTCGTATCCGCCCTCGGCCACCCACGCGCTCTTGAAGTTGCCTCGGCACAGGTGAATGCAGAACGTCATGCCGGGTGGGCGTTCCGCGATCGCCGCGTTGATCAAACGCGCATAGCGGCGCGGCAGCTCGTCCGGGTCGTCGCCACGCTGCCTTGCACCTTCGCGCATCTTGGCGTCGCAGAGATAGGCGAGGTTGGTATCGTCAAGTTGCAGGTAGGTGCATCCAGCCGCGGCGAGCGCGTGGATCTCGGCGCGGTACGCGCTCGCAACGTCGGCGAAAAACTGCTCCAGGTCGGGATACGCTTCGCGGCTGATCGCTTCGCGTCCACCACGGAAGTGCAGCATGGTCGGCGACGGTATAGTGACTTTCGGCGTACGCTGGGTCACCGACCGCAGAAAATTGAAGTCGTCCACCTGAATCGGCTTGACGTGACGCACCGGCGCCGTGATGTGCATGACCGGCGGCGCGAAATCGACGCTGCCGCTGGCGCTGTGGAAGCTGACGGCGATGCCACCCTTGGTCTCGATGCCGGAAAGCTGCTCCAGAAAATCGATGTGGAAGTAGGTCCGCCGGAATTCGCCGTCGGTAATGCCCTCGAGGCCGAGACCTTCCTGAAAGCGGACGATGTCGCGAATGGACGCGTCTTCCGCCTCGCGCAGTTGCGTCCGCGAAATCTCGCCCTTGCGGTTTCGCTCGCGCGCATCGAGCAACGCAGCGGGGCGCAGAAAACTGCCGACATGGTCGGCGCGAAAGGGAGGTTTGGTGCGAGCGCTCATGCGTGTGCCTCCTCGAAGCTGATACCGCCGCGCGGCGGCCAGCATGCATGGCGCGCGGCAAAGCCGAGCGGTTATGATGCCTCGGATGGGAAGGTTTGGGAATGTGCGCGGCGAGTCGTGCGTGACGGCGTCGTTCGACGACGGCATCTCGAGAACCACGCCATGATGATTCGATCGCCACGTCCGAAGGAGCGACGATGCTGGGCAATCTGATCGGCGTCCTGTTCGACGGCATTGCCTACGGCAGCCTGCTATTCATCATCAGCATCGGCCTGTCGGTGACCATGGGCCTCATGAATTTCGTCAATCTCGCCCACGGCGCGTTCGCCATGCTCGGCGGCTATGCGTGCGTGATTGCCATGACCCGGCTGGGGCTTCCATTTCTGGCCTCGCTGCCGGTGGCGTTCGTCGTTTCCGCGGTGGCCGGCGTCGTCCTCGAGCGCCTGCTCTATCGCCGTCTCTACCGCGCCACGCATCTCGATCAGGTCCTGTTCAGCATCGGCCTCATCTTCATGGCTATCGCTGGCGCGACGTGGCTCTTCGGCTCGCAACAGCAGCCGGTTCGGCTGCCGGATTTTCTGCGTGGACAAGTGCGCGTGCTGGGGCTGGACTTTGGCGCCTATCGGCTGTTCCTCATCGTGGTCGTGGTGGCAATCACACTTGCGCTTACTTGGCTGATCGAGCGCACGCGCTTTGGGGCGGAAGTACGTGCGTCGGTCGACAATCAGCAGGCGTCGGTCGGCCTCGGCATCAACGTCGAGCGCGTTTTCAGTCTTACCTTCGCGCTCGGCTCGGGTCTGGCGGGGTTGGGCGGGGGCCTCGGCATCGACGTGCTCGGGCTGGACCCGACCTTCCCCCTCAAGTACATGGTGTATTTTCTGCTGGTTGTCGCCGTGGGTGGCGCCGGAACGATCAAGGGGCCGCTTTTCGCGGCGCTGATTCTTGGCGTATTCGATGTCGCCGGCAAGTATTACGTGCCGCAACTGGGCTCGTTCGTGATCTATGTGGTGATGGTCGCGATGCTGCTGGTGTTCCCCAGAGGGCTCGTCGGGCGCCGCGCATGAAAATCGTCGCCGGACTTCCAACGCGCAAATGGAGCAGATTCGAAATTGGCTTCTGGCTGCTCCCCCTGATCGCGTTCTTCGTGTTTCCCAAGTATCTGACGCTAGGAAGCCAGATTCTCATCGCCGGGCTGTTCGCGCTGTCGCTTGATCTGATCCTGGGCTATGCGCGCATTATTTCGCTCGGCCACGCCGCGTATTTCGGCGTCGGCGCCTATACCGCCGGCTTGCTGGCCAAGTACGGCTGGGGCGAGCCGATCAGCGGTCTCGTCGTGGCAGCGACCGTTGCCGCCACTGTCGGCCTGATTACCAGCTTCCTCGTCGTTCGCGGCCAGGATCTCACCCGATTGATGGTGACGCTGGGGATCGGCTTGATGTTGTTCGAAGCGGCCAATCAGGCCTCGTCGATCACCGGAGGCGTCGACGGGCTTTCGGGCGTCGAGATGCGACCGATTTTCGGCGTGTTTGCATTCGGCATGGACGGCAGGACCGCATACGTCTATAGCCTTGCGGTACTGTTCATCGTTTTCTGCTTCGCCCGAACGCTGGTCCGCTCGCCGTTCGGTTTGAGCCTGCGCGGCATCCGCGAGGGCGAAAAGCGCATGCCTGCGATCGGCGTGTCGGTGCCACGCAAGCTGATTGTCATCTATACGGTCGGCGCCGGCATCGCCGGCATTGCCGGGGCGTTGCTGGCACAGACCACGCAGTTCGTCGGCATCGACACGCTCGGCTTCCCGCGCTCGGCGGAGCTGATGATCATGCTGGTTTTGGGCGGTACCGGATATCTTTACGGCGCGCTTGTCGGTGCGGCGGTGTTCATGGTCCTGCAGGACTATCTGGCGAACTTGAGCGCGGTGTACTGGCAGTTCTGGCTCGGGCTCTTACTGGTGGCGATCGTGATGTTCGCGCGTGGCGGCTTGATGGGAGGCGCGATCGCGTTGCACCGTCGCTGGCTCCGGAGCCGCACATGACGCACGCCTTGCGCACGGAAGGCTTGAGCAAATCGTTCGGCGCGTTCAAGGCCAATTCCAACATCACGCTCGCGTTCGATGCCGGCGCCCGGCACGCCATTATCGGTCCGAACGGCGCGGGCAAGACGACCTTGATCAACTTGCTCACGGGCGTGTTCCGGCCGACCGCGGGCGACGTCTTCCTCGACGAGGAAAAGGTGAGCGGCCTGGCGCAGCACCAACGCGTCAAGCGTGGCATGACGCGCACCTTTCAGATCAATACGCTGTTTCCCGGATTGACGGTGCTGGAGTCGATTACGCTGGCGTGTTGCGAGCGCGCCGGTGCAGGAGCGGTCTGGTGGCGCACGGCGGCGACGGCAACGACGCAAATCGACGAGGCGCGGGAGATCCTCGCCCGATTGCGTCTCGAGGGCGATGCCGGCATCGAGACACGCAATCTTCCCTATGGCAAGCAACGTCTGCTGGAAATTGCGCTGGCGCTCGCGACCCGGCCGAAGGTGCTGCTGCTCGACGAGCCGGCCGCGGGCATTCCGTCCTCGGAGAGCGCCGAGCTGTTCGCGGTCATCGCCGCGCTTCCCAGGGACGTCTCGATCATCTTCATCGAGCACGACATGAACCTGGTATTCAAGTTCGCCGAGAAGATTACCGTGCTCGTCGGCGGTGCGGTGCTGGTAGAAGGCGCGCCGGATGAGATCGCCCGCGACAAGCGGGTGCGCGAGGTATATCTCGGCGAGGCGGTCCATGGCTAAGCTTCTCTCCGCGGAGCGCCTGACCGCCGGCTACGGCGACTCCATCGTGCTCGAAGACGTTTCGTTCGAGGTCGACGCCGGAGGCAGCCTCGCGCTACTCGGCCGCAATGGGGTCGGGAAGACGACACTGCTGCTGACATTGATGGGTCTCACGCGCCTCAAGAGCGGGAGCCTGGCGTGGGAAGGCGCGAACATCGTGCGCTTGCCGACGTTCCGTCGCGCTCAAGCCGGATTGGGGTGGGTCCCGCAGGAGCGCTTCATGTTTCCCTCGCTCACCGTCGAGGAACACTTGGGCGTCGTTGCGCGACCGGGGCCATGGAGCATCGCCCGCGTCTATCAATATTTTCCGAAGCTCGAGGAGCGCAAGCTCAATCTCGGCAATCAGCTTTCCGGCGGCGAGCAGCAGATGCTGGCCATCGCACGTGCGCTCATGACCAACCCCAAGCTCCTGCTCCTCGACGAGCCGATGGAAGGGCTGGCGCCGATCATCGTCCAGGAGCTTCTGAAAGTCATCGGCGAGCTGGTGCGCGCGGGAGAATTTGCAGTCATTGTCGTCGAGCAGCACGCGAGGCTTGCGCTCACGCTCACGCGCGAGGCGATCGTGCTCGATCGCGGGCAGGTGGTTCACCGCTCGGCGAGCGAGGAGCTGTTGAAGCATCCTGAAACGCTCGATCGGCTGGTCGCAGTCGCCTGATCGCGATGCAATTTCTTCTCAGGGCGCTGACACGCGTGCCCTTGTCGCTGCTCTACGCGTTTGGCGCACTGATGTATTTCGTGGCCTTTTATCTCATGCGTTGGCGGCGCGATCGCGCGGAGCACGATGTCGCCAACGCATTTCCGGAAAAAGACCTTGCCGAACGCGCCGCGATCGTCCGCCGCGCCTACCGCAATCTGGCGGATACGCTGATGGAAACATTTTGGGGCTTTGGCGCAAGCGCCGAGGCGATCAAAAAGCGGGTCACTTTTGAAAATCCGGAGCTCGTGACCGCCTGCTTCGACGCCGAACGTTCGGTGATACTCCTGACCGCGCATTACGGAAACTGGGAATGGCTGTCGCTCGCGGCGGGGGCTCATTTCGACATGACCATCGATGTCGTGTATCAACCACAGCGCGTCGCCGCCTTCGATGACTTCCTGCGCGAGGCGCGCGCACGCTTTGGCAGCAGGTTCATTCCGCGCAAAGAATTCATCTTCGACTTGATGAGTCGCGCGGACAAGGCGCGCACCTATGCTCTGATCGCCGATCAAACGCCGAAAGAGAAAGATCCGAAACAGTGGACGCACTTTTTGAATCAGGAAACCGCATTCTTTACAGGAGCCGGCAAGATCGCGCAGTTTCTCGATGCAACCGTGCTCTACGTGTCGATGCGGCGTTTGCGGCGAGGTTACTACTCGGTGCGTCTATCGGAGATCGGGGCGCCGCCGTACGACCAGGGTGCCGATACGCTGATTGTCGAACGCTATGCCCGATGTCTCGAGCAGGACATCCGCGACAGTCCGGCGGATTGGCTGTGGTTGCAAAAGAAGTGGAAGTACGCCAAGGCGGCGGCCACCTGACGCGCGCTGGCGCTTGGTCTATGTGCTCTCTTTTGCTACGGCTGACGCCAGATGGCCAAGGTTGCGATCAAGTCGGGCGGGGTGGCGGCGACGACGAGCTGCCACGCTGCGGGTGCGTAGGGCGCGGGGCCGGCTACCAGGCGCGGGCCGCCGTCGAGCGTGACGTCCATGTGCCGAAACGGCGCCGACAACGCGTCGCCGGTTGCCTTGCTCATCGCTTCCTTGCAGGTCCATAGCCGGAGGAACCGCTGGCGGCGGACGTCCGCCGCCAGCGGTGCGATCTCGGCGCGCTCGCGCTCGGTCAAAAATTTCCGCGCAAGCCCATCGGCGTTGACCCTGCGCTCCCGGCGCTCGACGTCGATACCGATGCGCGTTCCGTCTCGGATGCCGGTGGCGATCGCGATGAGCGCAGTGTCACCGGTATGGGAAACGTTGAAATCGACTGCATGGTCTCCCTCAAGCTCAGGTCGGCCGCGAACACCGCGCCGCAGTCGAACCGCGGAAGGATCGAGTCCGAGCGCACCGCCTAACAATAATCGCAGCGTCGCACGACCCGCGATCCAGCGCCGGCGCAAGAGGGCGGTTCCGAATCGCCCAGCGCGTGCCCGTTCCTGCGCCGAGAGCGAAGCTGAAAGGGCCGCAACGTCGGCGGAGACGCGATCGAGGTGGCACAACCAAAGGGCAACCGCCGGCGCCGGCGCAGTTAGTGGGAGCACATCCGGCTCTCCCGTCGCATGGGGCAAGGATCCACTGGCGGCGGCTACGATAGGATCGGCGTGGCTCATGCTCGAGGTATGCCGCGAATGAGCGGCAGCGGTACGCAGTTTATGGGGCAAGGGTGGCGCTCCGGATCGGACGGGGCGTGCAAAGCGTACTAATTCGACTTCAGCCTGATCCGCATCACCTTCTTGTCGTATTCGGCTTCGGTCGCCATGGTGATCTCCTTGCCCTCGGCGGCAAACACGCGGCCACCGCTGTGACGGCACGCGTTTCGCTCGTACTGGCAGGGGCCCATTTCGGGGTGCTTGAGGCAAAGGCCAGCCACTTTCGGCGAAAATTCGATGACCGTCTGCTGCCGTTGGCCGGCGGCTTCGGTGACGCACACGTATTGCGCGTTGGGCGGCAGCACGATTGCGGGCGCAGGAGCGGGAACCAGGACCCCGGGCGGCGCCTCGGGCGGCGGGGGTATCGGCGTTTCGGGAAGCGGACGCCGGATAACCGGAGCATTCGCCCGATCCCCGGGCGGCGTCACCGGCAAGGGTGCTTTGGCCGTCTCTTGTGCGCAGCCCCCGATGAGCAGCAGCATGACGCCACCAAGAAAGGCGGCCCTCGCTGTGGGCGTGTGCCGCGGGGAGCGGCGCGACGGCAGCTGCGACGGCCCGTATGACGGTGTTTGGCCGCGGAGCTTTTTCGCCATGTGAAGCCTCCCGTCGCTGCGGATCGAGCCTGCCCGTCGTCGGCGAGGCCCCATGTTGTGGCGCTCCACCCATAGGCAGCAACTTCGGTGTCCGGGTTCCCGTCCTTCCCCGGCACGCGGACGGGTTGGCCCGCCGAAATCGCGCCATTCGGAGCCGACGTCGATCCGTGCACCTGGCGGCCCGACGCGCAATTCGCGGGAAGTGCGCCAACCCCCTTCAAATCCGCCCGGATTTTAGCTAT
>DATNNK010000310.1:0-13677 GCA_035601875.1 Casimicrobiaceae bacterium
AGTCCGTGGCACAGTCGCAACAGCACGCTCTTGCCGGCGCCGTTCGGACCGACAATGATGGTGCGCGGACCCGCGTCAAGTCGTAGCGAGATGCCATCGATGATGCGTCGGCCGCCGACCGCAAAGACCACCCGATCCAGCTCGAGCGGAAGCAACGAAGGCGGCGTTCGCATGTCCATGTCGCCGCTTATCCGTAGCGCTGCTGCGCCGTTTCCTTGACGATAAAGGCCGCTGCATTCAGTGCGAGCACGATCGTCAGCAGGATCATGCCCAGCCCAAGCGCGAGCGGCAGATCGCCCTTGCTCGTTTCGAGCGCGATTGCGGTGGTCATCACGCGGGTCACGCCGTCGATGTTGCCGCCCACGATAATGACCGCGCCCACCTCGGCCGCCGCGCGCCCGAAGCCGGCCAGTACGATGGTCACCAATGAAAAGCGCAGATCCCACAACAAGGTGGCCACCGAACCCAATCGCGATTCGCCGAGCGACTTTAGCTGCTCGCGGTACTCCTGCCACGCATCCTCTACTACCTGGCGCGACAGGGCGGCAACGATAGGCACGATGAGTATGGTCTGCGCCATGACCATTGCTGTCGGCGTGAACAGCAGGCCAAACGAGCCCAACGGTCCCGCGCGCGACAGCAACAGATAGACGACCAACCCAACCACCACCGGCGGCAAGCCCATCAGCGCATTGAGCACGACGATGACCGAACGACGGCCCGCAAAGCGGCTCACGGCGATCGCTGCGCCAAACGGAAGTCCGATCAGGCAAGCGAGAAGTACGGCGGTCAAGCTGACGCGCAGGCTGAGCAGCACGATCTGCACAAGCTTGGGGTCGCCACCGGCGACGAGTTGCGCGGCCTGGACGGTCGCTTCCGATAGGCTATTCACACGCGGGTCGTCGAGCAATAATATGCACAGATATGCAAGTATGATCAGGTGAAGTCACGGGAGCCGATCATAGCCTGCTCATTGCGGTCAATGAAATATGCACGGAGGCGCCAATATGCGGCTACTGCCCGAGCTCACATGGGAGCTTTCCGACGATCCCCCCTCTCCACTCGATCCTCGCCTATTGCCTCTCCTGAGGGCGGTGGCCGAAACAGGCTCGCTCGCGTCGGCAGTTGCCGACCGCGGCTTGTCGTATCGGGCCGCCTGGGGGCTCTTGCGTGCCTATCGACGCAAGCTCGGTGAGCCGCTCGTAGTGCTCGAGCGCGGCCGCGGCGCTTCCCTCGCGTCCTTGGCCGAACGAATGCTTGGCGCCGACGCAGCCGCGCGGCGTCAACTGGCACGGACATTCCAGCGACTTTCACTGGATCTGGCTGAGGCACCGGCGACCAAGCGCGCGCCGGCGCTACGCCTCACGATTGCCGCGAGTCACGACCTCGCCTTGGCCGCTTTGCGTGACGCGTTAGGGCCTGACGAAGAATTGAAGCTGGAGCTTTCGTTTATGGGAAGCGTCGACGCGCTCGAACAATATGCTGCGGGACGGGTGGATATCGCGGGCTTTCACATTCCGACGGGCACGCAACACGAGAGGACCCGCGTGTTGTTTCTGCGGTCGCTGCGGGCGCGGTCAGACCGGCTTATCCGGTTCGTCGATCGCGAGCAGGGATTGATCGTGCCGCGCGGCAACCCGGAACGGTTAAAAACGCTTCGCGACATCGCCGACAGGCAGCTTCGCTTCGTCAACCGGCAACGCGGCTCGGGTACGCGATTGCTGATCGAAAGCCTGCTCGTAGACGAGGGAATCGATGTCGCGCGCATCGTGGGCTACGCAAACGAGGAATTCACGCATGCCGCGGTCGCGGCGACTGTCGCCTCGGGCGGCGCGGATGTCGGGTTCGGATTGCGCGCGGCGGCGGCCATGTACGCTCTGGCTTTCGTCCCTCAGATCCGCGAACGCTATTGGCTGGCGGTACGCGCTGCGGCCCTGCAGTCAGCCTCGACGACTCGGCTCATTCAGATCTTGCAAAGTCCGACCTTTGCCCGAATCGTGAAGCGGTTGCCCGGCTATCATGCGATTGCTGCAGGCGCCACGGTCAATATCACTGGCCTGGGTTCGCCGCCGCGTTCGTCTAGCTAACAGTTCGGCCTTGGGCATGCCGCAGGCGAGATCAGCGATATTTTTTTCCATCACGCGATTATGCGAGCATCTAGAGCGTTGGCGTACCATGACTCTTTCCGACGAGCCAGACCATAATGTCACCTGCTCGCACTGGGAGCCTCTCGCCAACAGCTCTCATCGGCTTCATAGCGGCATTCGTTGCGCTGTTGATGGTCAGCAGCGCGGGCCCCGCATATCGGCTGAATCTGGTCGACCTTCGCGGCGCATTTGCCCTTCTGCGTTGGGGTGCGTGGACCGGTCTCGTTGTCGCTTTTGTCGCTCTCGTCGGCGCGTGGATCACCCGGCCTGGCACGCCGAGCCGCGGCTTCGCGTTGGCTTTGGCTGGGGTCGTAATCGCGGCGACCGCATTTTGCGTGCCGTTCGCGATGTTGCAGAGCGCCAAGGCATCGCCGCCGATCCACGACATTACGACCGACATGGAGAATCCACCGCGATTCGTTGCCATAATCCCGCTTCGAGCAGATTCCGCTAACCCCGTGGAGTACCAAGGAGAGAGTATCGCGCAGCAGCAACGCAAGGCCTATCCGGATATTCAGCCGGTCACGATTGCCGAACTACCCGATGCGGCGTTCAAGCGGGCATTGAACGCCGCGCGCGACATCGGCTGGCAAATTGTCGCCGCGACGCCGGATGAAAGGCGGATCGAAGCGACCGATACCACGACCTGGTTTGGGTTCAAGGACGACATCGTCGTTCGCGTCACGCCCGCTGGCGGCGGCAGTCGCGTCGACGTGCGCTCGGTCTCGCGCCTTGGGCAGGGCGACCTCGGTAAAAATGCCGCGCGAATCCGAGCGTACCTGCAGCGGCTTCAGCATTGAATAGACCGACGCCGCCCTCGCCGGACGGGATTCGCACAATCATTTAGCGATACGCGGAACAAGGGGCTCGCGAAGCACGGCCGGTACCCTTATTCTCGAGCCATCGGATGCACGCTACCTTTCCCCTCCTCCGAGATACCGACTTTCCGCGGCTGCGCCGTCGGCAACTTGAAACGCTGCAGGTCAATCTCGGCTACCGCTGCAATCAGACGTGTCACCACTGTCATGTGAACGCGGGTCCCACGCGAAAGGAGATGATGGGGGCTGAAATCGCGGCTATCGTGATCGAAGTCCTGTGTGCACGCAACATCCAGGTTCTCGACCTTACCGGCGGCGCGCCCGAACTGAATCCTCATTTCCGGAGCATGGTCGCCGCGGCGAGAGCAGCCGATGCACGCGTGATCGACCGCTGCAACTTGACTGTTCTTTCCGAAGCGGGCCAGGAAGGGCTCGATGAGTTCCTCGCGCAGCAAGGGGTGGAGGTCGTGGCGTCGCTGCCGTGCTACTCCAAGGACAACGTGGATGCGCAGCGCGGAGACGGGGTATTCGAGCGAAGCATCGATGGCCTGCGACGACTGAACAAGCTCGGTTACGGCAAAGACAAGAGCGGTCTCGTACTGAATCTGGTCTATAACCCCCTGGGCCCCTACTTGCCGCCGTGCCAAGGCGATCTGGAGCGCGATTACCGGCGAATATTGGCGGAGCGCTTCGGCGTGGTTTTCAATCGCCTATTCACGATCGCCAACATGCCCATTCAGCGATTTGGCAGCATGCTTATCTCCAAGGGGCAGTTTGCTGCCTACATGAAGTTGCTGCGCGATGCATATCGGCCGGAGAACCTCGACGGCGTCATGTGCAGGAGCCTGATCTCCGTCGACTGGCAAGGCAATCTGTACGATTGCGACTTCAACCAGATGCTCGGGCTGCCGCTGGGTGGCAAATCCCCTACCTCGCCGCGGCGCAACGTGCGCGATCTAATGCGAGACAACGACCGGGAGTTCGACCGCGCGGCAATCGCCGTAGCCGATCATTGTTACGGGTGCACCGCCGGACAGGGTAGCAGTTGCGGGGGTGCGTTGAGAGCCGCATGACGCCGTCGTCCTGATCGCTATCCGTGTTCATCGATCCGTAGGTGACGCGACATGCGCGCGAAGCCGATTGTTATTGGCGTACTACTCACACTGGGCGTCATCGCCTGGCTCGTCCTCGATCCGGGCCGCTTTCTGACCCTCGAAAGACTGCACGAGGACCAGCAGTGGTTGATCCAACTGAAGAACGCGAATCCGGTTCTATTCGGAGCGTTATTCTTCGCGGTTTACGTTCTGGTCACCGGCGCGTCGCTGCCCGGCGCGGCCATCATGACCCTCGCTGCGGGCGCCATGTTTGGCCTGCTATGGGGCGTCGTATTGGTTTCCTTCGCCTCCGCCATTGGCGCCACCATCGCCTTCGTCGTGGCGCGCTACGTGTTGCGCGACTTCGTCCGGCGTCACTTCGAAAAACAGAGCTTGGCCGTCGACGCGGGCATGCAGAAGGACGGAGCGTTTTATCTAATGGCGCTTCGCCTGGTGCCGATCTTCCCTTTCTTCCTGGTCAATCTGGCGATGGGGCTCACCGCGATCCGGGTGACGACCTTCTACTGGGTCAGCCAGCTGGGGATGCTGCCGGGCACGATCGTCTACGTCAACGCCGGCACTCAACTCGCGCAGATCAAGACGCTTTCCGACGTGGCATCGCCTGCGCTGCTCGGATCGTTTGCGCTGCTGGGCATTTTTCCGCTGTTGGCGAAGTTCGTGCTGGACCGGATCAAGGCGCGCAAGGTGTACCGCCGCTGGAAAAAGCCGCGTCGCTTCGACCGCAATCTGATTGTCATCGGCGGCGGTGCAGCCGGCCTGGTCGCCGCCTATGTCGGCGCCGTCGCCAAGGCAAAAGTCACGCTAGTGGAAGGCGCTTTGATGGGCGGAGATTGCCTCAATTTCGGCTGCGTGCCTTCGAAGGCTCTTATTCGTGCGGCAAAGCTCGTCCATCAGGCGAGGCACGCGAGCGCGCTCGGCTTGCGCGACGCGCGCATGGAATTCGATTTCGCGGACGTGATGGCGCGCATCAAGCGCGTTATTGCGACGATCGCACCGCACGATTCGGCCGAACGCTATGTGGCCCTGGGCGCCGAAGTGCTGCTCGGTCATGCAAGAATTGTCTCTCCATGGTCGGTCGAGGTCACGAACGGGAGCGCCGCGCAAACGCTGACCACGCGTGCGATCGTGATCGCGGCGGGTTCGACCCCGATCGTGCCGCCGATCCCGGGCCTTTCAGCCACCGAGTGCCTTACCTCCGACACGTTCTGGGACTTGTCCCGGCTTCCGCAGCGTCTGGTCGTATTGGGCGGCGGTCCGATCGGATGTGAGCTCGCGCAAGCGATGGCACGGTTCGGCGCTTCTGTCACGATCGTGGAAATGAGCGACCGCATATTGATGCGCGAAGATCCGGACGCAGCCGCCGCCGTCGCATCCGCCTTGGCGGCGGACGGAGTTACGCTCCTCACCGGCCACAAGGCCATTCGCATCGATCCAGATGGGAGCGCCGGGTCGATCATTATCGAATCCGCCGGTCAGGAAAAACGGATTGGATACGATGCGCTGCTGTGCGCGGTTGGACGCGTACCGCGCGTGACGGGCTATGGCCTCGAAGAGCTGAGTATCCCGATTCAGCACAACGGGACGATCGAAACGGATGCTTATCTGCAAGCACTCTACCCGAACATCTATGCCTGCGGCGACGTTGCCGGGCCGTATCAATTTACGCACACTGCGGCTCACCAGGCGTGGCATGCGGCAACCAACGCATTGCTGGATGGGCTCTGGCACGTCAAGCCGGACTACTCGGCGATTCCCCGGGCAACGTTTACCGACCCGGAAGTGGCTCACGTCGGGCTCAACGAAACGGAAGCGATACAGAAGAAGACACCCTTCGAGGTGACGCGTTATGCGCTGAAAGACCTTGATCGCGCGATTGTGGACGAAACGCCTTCGGGGTTTGTCAAGGTACTCACCGCACCGGGCAAGGATCGTCTATTGGGCGTCACGATCGTCGGCGAACACGCCGCGGACCTGCTCGTGGAATACGTGCTCGCCATGAAGCACGGAATCGGCCTGAACGGCATCTTCGCAACGGTTCATAGCTATCCGACGCTTGCCGAGGCGAACAAATACGCGGCAGGCGATTGGAAACGGCGTCATGCCCCGAAGCGCGCACTTGCCCTGGCCGAGCGCTATCTGGCATGGCGTCGCGGGAAATGAATGCCATGCAGCAGAGCGCACCTTCGGACGCGCCGCCGAGCGCTCGTCTGACGATCATCATCCCGGTGCTGAACGAATGCAGTGTCATCGCCAGGCTTTTGGCGTCGCTTGCGCCGTTTCGCGAACGCGGTGTCGAAGTCCTCGTCGTCGACGGAGGCAGCAAGGATGGCACCTTGGCAGCCGCTGCTCCCGGCGCCGATCGGCTCATCGTTGCGCCTTCCGGCCGCGCCCGACAGATGAACGCCGGCGCTGCGGCGGCGCGTGCGCCGGTATTGTTGTTTCTTCACGCGGACACGCGGCTGCCGGTAAATGCCGACGAACTGGTTCTGAACGGGATCGCCGCAACCGGCCGAGTTTGGGGGCGTTTCGACGTTCGCATCGAGGGTTCGTCGCGCTGGCTGCCGTTGGTTGCCTGGCTCATGAACCTGCGTTCCCGAGCCACCGGCATTGCCACGGGCGATCAGGCGATGTTCGCGACTCGTCGCGCGTTTGATGCGCTTGGCGGCTTTCCCGACCAGGCGCTCATGGAGGACGTCGAGCTATCGTCGCGCCTGCTGCGGTGTGGGCGGCCGTTGTGTCTCAGGTCAGCGGTGGTCACGTCGGGGCGTCGCTGGGTCTCGCGCGGAGTCTGGCGAACGATCGCCATGATGTGGTGGCTACGGCTGCTCTATTTTTTCGGAGTGGCGCCAGATCGTCTCGCGCGACTGTATCGATAGGCGTTAGCCGTGGGCTCGACGACAGTCATAATCTTTGCCAAGGCGCCGGTTCCGGGCGCAGTGAAAACTCGGTTGATTCCTGCACTCGGACCGGGAGGAGCCGCGCGGCTCGCGCTCCGCATGCTCGAGCATGCGCTGCAGATCGCCGCAGATGCGAGGTTGGGACCCGTTCAATTGCATTGCGCGCCTGACGCGGGACACCCGGCGCTTCAGGCCGCAGCCGCGCGCGCAGGAGCGACATGTCGCCCGCAAGAATCCGGCGATCTGGGCGAGCGGATGCGATCGGCGCTGGCGGCGTCGCTGCAACTTTCGCCGCGAGCGCTGCTGCTGGGAACCGATTGTCCGGCGCTCGATGCCGGCGTTCTGCACCAAGCCGACGCCGCGCTTGCCGCCGGCGCGGACAGCGTCTTCGTGCCGACCGCCGACGGCGGCTTTGCCCTTACCGGATTTCGACGCGAAGCGCTTACCGCGATCGATAAGGTCTTTGCTGCGATTCCCTGGAGCACGTCCGCCGTCATGTCCTCGGTCCGCTATCAGCTTTTGCGTGCGGGCCTTCGTTGGACGGAACTGGCGACGCTGGTCGATGTTGACGAACCGTCTGACTTGATACATGTCCCACGAGGGTGGCTTGGAATGGCAGCGGTAGCGCCCGCCGTGGCGAATAGACAGCGCTGATCACAACTTCTTGAGCGCAGGGTAACCATCCGCGCGGTTGCTGACAGACTATTCCGGAAGCACGTTCTTTGCGTCGCGCTGAACCGGATAGGGAAGCTTCCATTCCGCGGTCCAATAGCTGCGCTGACGCTGCAGCGGCATCAGCAGCAGCTGCAGGATGCGATTATCCCGCGGTCCCGAATAGCCTGGCACACCGATGTCTATCGCCGCCTGGGGCACGTTCAGATTCAGAGTGCCGTGCAAGCGATCCCACCAGCTGAATACAGACGACCAGTTCGAATTCACGTCGTGAAAACGCTTCGAGTGGTGAATCCCGTGCATCCTGGGAGTGACGAAAATCAGGACGATCCAGCGCTCGATCGTTATCGGCAGTCGAATGTTGCTGTGCTGAAACAATGTATTGAGCTGAAAGGCGGATTCGTACATAACAAACATCCACAGCTCTCCTCCGATCACGACCACCTGCAGCGCACGAAACGCCGCGGAAAAGGCAATCTCGAGAAAGTGAAACCTGACAGAAGTGCTAATGTCGAGGTCCGGATCCACATGGTGAACGTTATGGAAGCGCCACAGGAACGGCCAGACATGGTTCGCGCGGTGCCAGTAGTAAAACGAAAGATCGAGCAGCAAAAACGTCGCGACGCCCTGAAGCGGTACCGGCATTTGCACTATCCCCGTCAGTCCCCACCGATTTTGGGATGCCTCCTCCAGCAGCCAGGAGGCGACGGGGCGGACGATCATAAGCGCGGCGGCAATCGCGAGCGCCGCGACGGCCGCATTGACGGCGAGGCGGCGGCCGAGCGGCTCTTTTTGTCGGCGCAACGGAAACGCCCGCTCCAGCGTGAATAGAATCGCGATTGCGATGAGCACGAGAGGGACCGAGGGGCTCAACGGCGAAGCGGCGATCCCGAAGGATCGACTACCATATGGTTGCCGTGCTCCAGGTTGGAGGCCACTCGCAGTAAGGGGACACGCGGTCGCTGGAATCAATGCGGTCGAGCATCGCGTAGACCGGGACGCGAAGGCGTTCCCCGAAGCTCGCGTAAGCACTCATCGCGGTCTGGCAGGTGCGATCGAGGTTGCTCGTGAGCGCAACCTCGACGAGGAACGCGCGCGTCGCGTCGATGTCCCGTCCGGCCAGGGCGCTTGCGATTGCCAGCGTGCCCCAGTCGCCGAATCGTGTAGACCGCCGTGAACCGCTGACGAAGATCGCGTACAGCGCGAGCTGGCGCGCCAATTCCGGCTGCGCTGGATTCATTCTGATATGGAGGAATGCGAGGAAGGCGGCAATGTCCGGATCGCGCGGATTCGCGCCGAACGCACTTAACTCGATGTTGACGGCATCGGACACGCGGCCGGACGTAAACGCCTGTCGTGCATCGTCGTGGAGTTGGCGTGCGCGGATTGGTTCAATGTCGGTTGCAGGAGTCCACGCAGTCTCGCCGGGCCACTTCGCGTATACGGCATCGACGACTGCCTGTTGTTGCGACCGACGATTAGCGATCGCGGCGAGCCCCAGAACTCTCAAGACATCGGGCTGTGCTCGCGTCGCGACGCGTGGAACCATGTCGGCGAGCATTCCCCTCGCCTGCATCACGAGCGCATCCTGCGATCGATCCTGGGGACGCGCAGCGGACTCCACCATCGGCGGCGAAGCCGGTGCGGGAATCTCCGGTGGGGTTACCCGCGGCCGCGCGCCAGCGATCAGCGTCGGAGACGTGGCAAGGGGAGCAGAAATTGCCGAAGGACTCCCCTCCGCCCGCAACTGTTCGGTCGGGACCAGCGTGGGCGAGACGCGCGGAGACTCGCTCGGCTGCGCAGACGCCTGGGCGCGCAGATTCGGCGGTGATCGCACCGGGGGACGCGGGGTGGCCACCTGTGGGGCAGTTGCCTGGATGCTGCGTTCCCCAACAGGGGCTGGAGGCTCCTCGCGGCCTCGCAGCAGCTGTCGGAGATTTGTGAACAGCGTCCGCCATTCGTCGAGCTGCGGATTCTGTACGCTTCGCTGCCCCTGGTTCGCCGCCGATGATGGGGCGCGACGATGTTCATTCGGTGCGCGCGCGACGCCGCCAGACGGGACCGCGGTTGCCGCCGTCGGTGTGCGGCGATCGTCGGTGGCTCCGTCGGTCGGGTCCCCCGCAGCGGATTGATTCGAGGCCGCGCCCGGCTGCGGGCTGCGTTGGTCGGGCGCTGGGTCGCTCAGTGGGGTCGGTGGCTGTTCAGTCGCGGGTGACGCGGCTTGCACACGCGAATCCGTGCGCGGCGGCGCCGGCCTCGCTGCAGCGATCTGGACCGCCGGCGATGAAGGTTGGAACTGCTGCTGCGGCCTCGACGGTTGTCGCGCGCTCAAGCGCCCAGACGCGCTCGCAGATGCGATTGACGCGCCGCGCGTTGGCTTCGGACTTGGAATCGACGCCCAACGAGGCAGCGGATGTGCCGGCCGCGGGGTCACGCTCGTGGACTGCGACGGGCTCGGCACGGGTTGCGCCCGATTCACCGGCGTGCCCGGCTTCGCGCGTGCTTTTGAAACCGGGGACGACAACGCCTTCTGGTCGGCCCTTGGAGAAGCCGGTTTCGGATCAGGCTCCGCACGCTCGTCGTTCGAGGCTGATGGCGCAATGACTGCCGGCACCGCGATGGGCGTCGCCGTCGAATCGGGCGAAGCAGATTCGCGCCCCGACTCGGTAGGCGGCGCCGGTATCGCTACCGGTGCGTCCGCCGCTGCGATGGCGGGATTGGGCGGGGCCTGGAACATCAAGCGCATCGCGTCCAAAGCTACGCGCGCGCGGTCGACTATTGGATGCTGCGGGTCGCCCATGTACGACGGGGCCGCGAGCGCCGCGAGCGCGACTATCGCGGGAGCGAGCACCGTCGCTGTCCACACTCTGCGCCGTCGCCCTGGAGTGCGTGCGCCGCCGCGCACTGCAGTAACCGCGGTCGGTACGATGATGCGGGTGGCGATGCGAATCGGCTCGGCGGCCCGGATCGACGGTGCGATGCGAATCGGCTCGGCGGCCCGGGTCGACGGTGCGATCCGCGTCATCGGCGTGATGGGCGACGCAGCGCGATCCGTGGTCGCGGCGCGGGCGAGCACCCAGCCATAGTTGAGCGAGGCGGCCAGATCGACTTTGGCTAGCCGCGCGCCGGCGAAGTCCATCAACTGCTCGTGCGGACGCCAGTTTGGATTATCGCGATCGTGACATTCACGAACGCGGAAGATGAGAGTCCGCGCATCGTCGAAACGCTCCGGCGTCCATCCCGTCTCGCCGCCCGGATCCTCGCTCGGCAGGTAGCGCTTGAGCATCGCGGCGAGGCTGTACAGATCGCAGCGCCAGTCGAGTTCCTTGGTCGGCTGCAGATCGCCGTTGCGCCCGGCGTCGAGCGCCTTGAGCAGCCGAGGCGACTGGTAGTCGTAATCTTTCTGCCAGCCGATCGGCAACGGTGTCGAAAGGTTCTCGCGAGACACCAGCGAGAACGCGAAGTCGATCAACGCGAGCCTCTGGAAAATCGGATAAAGGCGCGCCGACCCATCAGGATCGAAGTTCGCTGGCCCGTAGGGAATACAGATGTTGTCGCCCTTGAAGTCGAGGTGTACGAGCTGCAGCGAATGAATTTCGTCGAGCGCGGCAAGGCAGTAATGGGCGAGAGCCCACCAGTGCGCGCAATCCTCGAAGACGTGTCGGCGCACGGCTCCGTCACGCGAAACCGGCAGCAGCGTCGCCCATTGATCGACGGTGACGCCGGCGTCGTAGGTCTGGACGAGCCGTGTGCCGCCCATCGCCCCACCGTCGAACTGCACGACATCGGGGACGCAGCGAATCCCGTGTCCGATCAACCGCGCGAGGATGCGCCATTCGCGCTCGGTCCACTGACCGAAGTCGGCGTCGCTCGTCGCGAGGAAGCGCTTGGTATAACGGCGTCGCTCACCTGGAGCGACCGCTTCGCGAAACACTTCGACGTGCTCGCCGGTGGCCATCTTCAGCCGTCCGAGGCCGAAAACGCGTTCGATCTGCTCCGGGGTCATGGTTGCACCTTCGCGTGGGGCGCCGCCGCCGGCAGCCGCTGCGCAGTCACCCAGTCGGCGGCGAGCAAAAGGAGCGCAGTGGCGACGAGCGCGATCAGCGCGCCGATCGAAACCAAACGCGCAAGCCGTGCACGTGCGCGCTCCGCGCGATGCACGACCAGTACCGTCGCGTCGTCGTTGCTGCCTCCCGTCCGGGCGAATTCGATGAGCCGCACGCAGCGCGCCGCGAGCGGAGTCGGTCCGCGGAGGAGGCGCGCGATATCGTGCGGTCCAGCGTGCTTGTGAACCCCGTCGCTGCACAACAAAAGCATTTCGTCGCGGCCGAGATCGACGTCGCGGACATTCGGCGCGTCAACCGCGCCGTTTCCGACCATGCGCGCCGGATCGTCGAGTGACCCTCCAGGCGGCGGCTGCTCGCTCAGGTGCCGATACGTGTCGTCGAGCGTGAGAAGCTGCGCCGGTCCGCCGTGCAGCGCGCTCACCCGATAGACACGGCAATCGCCGACCCAAGCGACGAGCCACCGGGAAAGCGACGCCCCGGTGCCTGCGCAAAGCGCCACCGTCGCGGCGCCCGACGCGTCGGTTAGGCTCGCAATTTTGCGCCGTACCTCGCGGTCGGCATCGAGAACCGCACTTCGCACCGCGTCGGCGTCGATGCGGCCACGCTCGAGCGTCTCGTGAAGACGCGACACCAGTTCGCGGCTGGCACAGGAGGCCATCGCGCCCGAGCTCACGCCATCGGCGACCACGAACAGCGGCAAGGTCCCGCCGAGTGCGCTGTGCCAGTCCTCGTTGACGGCGTGGGACTTTCCACGTGAAGACGCGACCGCCGTATCGAGCCGGATCCAGCCTGTCGCGGATGCCGCCTCGCGCACGAAGGCCGACCTGTCGCTGCGGGCGCTTTCGCGCGGCGGCGCTCGGCGATCGCCTGCCCTGGCGACGTTCATGCCTGTGCAGACTCCGTCTTGCGCGGCCGATGGAGAATCATGTGCTACGCGATAGCGTCAGCGTGCACGAAGACGCCGGCCCGGCGCCGCCGCCGAGCCCGAGCGTCTCCCCGAGCTTCCATTTGAATTGCGCGCCTGGCCCGTGCGAGGTTCCGTCGACGGTCACGCCGTTGTCGCCGTGGACGACGATCTGCGCACCCCACTCGTCCAGCGCGACGATTTCGAAATGGCGTCCCGAGACGTCGGCGTGCGTCCAGTCGATGACGAGAGCTTGATTGCGCGAGCGGCCGACACGAAACGGAAGCGCGCCCAGAGGAATCTCGACAGTGCGAATGCCCGATGCCATGCGGGCGGTGATGGTCAATGCGCCCTCGCGTCGGCGTGTCGGCGCGATAGGTGTTACGGGCGTTGGCGGTGAAGCCTCACTTGCCGGCTTCGCCCCGGCTTCGACATCAACGGCCGGATGCAGCGATAGCCGCGGGTACTGCCGCGGCTCGCCTTGGGTGTGCTCGGATAGCACCAGCCACGCGCCGGTCGGCAGCTCGATCGCCGGAAGCCGCGCCGCGCCGCGCGCGCCCTGCGGACCTCGTGCGATCACGCCGCTCGCCGACTCGACGCGAATGCCGTTGGTCGATCCAGCGTCGGCGACCCACCAGCCGCCCTTATCGAACCAGATCTCGCAATGCCGGCGGCTCGTATAGAGTCCGTTGACCACGATGTCGCAGTCCTCCCCCTTGCCCACGCCATAGCGACGGCCCGGCATGACGGATCTGAGCTCGACGTGGCGGACGCCGCCCGCGTCCTCGATTTCGATCGCGAACGGCTGCGCGACGATTGGCGTCTGCGCGCTTTGGGGTCGCGGCGAGCCTCGGTCGCTCGCAGGCAAAGGCGCATCGAGCTGTGACCAGCGCCCGAGGAGCATCACTCGATACGGGCGCGCGACACTCTGGGGCGAGCCGCGCCGCAGCTCGGCGAGGAGCTCGCCATAACGTTGCTCTTCCTCACTCGTGCCGTCTTCTTGCTGTGCCGCATTGAGCCCAGCGAACTGCGACAAGTCGATTGCGCTCGCGTTGCG
>DATNNK010000311.1:0-3914 GCA_035601875.1 Casimicrobiaceae bacterium
AAAACCGGTCGCGAACATCGTTCAGCGCCGGCGTGCGTCCCCATAGTGCGACTGCATGCTGGTTGAAGTAGGTGATGAGCCCGTCGGCGTCACATGTATATGCGCCTGCGGGCAGCACCTCCAGCAGGGGATGGAATTCCGATCCGTTATGGTTCGCTGATTTTGAAGTCGATCGCGGCGCGTTCCTGTCGGTCTTCGGTGTGGTTGTCTTCGTGTCCATTGCCGGGCCTCTGTGTATCGCGTGTTTCGATTCTACGACTTTCTGCGGACCGAATGCGAGCAAGGCAGCGTTTCAGAATGCCCGTATGTTTCATTAATGTGAGTTGTAGGCCTACCTCTGATACGCGACGCCCGTCGCGCCTACGACGTGAGGGTCCAACGGCACGTTCGCGCGTCTCACTTCTTGACGTTCCGAAGATGCATGCGTTTGCGATCCACCGTCTTGGCGCCCGCTCCTTCGAGAACCATGGTTTGAAAATGAGATGCCATTTCGCCGCCCAGGATCGTGATGAAAGCCGCCACCCAACCCCACACGAGCAACACCACCGCGATCGCGATGCCGCCGTACATCAGGTTGTAGTTCGCGAGATTCTGAACGTAGCCGTAAAAAAGAGGCCGCGCGGCGACTAGAAGAGATGTTGCGACAACGGCTCCCAACGCAATGCTTTTCCAGTTGAGCCGCTTGCGCGGAACGAAGCGGTAGATCAGATAGAACGCTGCGAGCATCAGCAGTACGCGAATCAATTGCGCGATCAACGTGAAAGTAGCGCCTGTCTCTCCTGGTAGCAGGCGCACCGCGTTCGACAAAAATAACAGTAGGTAATGGGAAAACAGCGTGCATACGAACAGCACGCCGACCGCAGTCATCATCACGATCTCGATGATGATGCGTCGCGCCAAGCTGTCGGTTTGTTCGCCCTCATAGGCGATGTTGAGAGCCCGCGAGAGCGCTCCGAACGCCCGGCTGCCGAGAACGAGCAAGAGCAACAGTGAAGCGATGCCGGCATAGGGATGCGCGTCATGAACCGCGTCGCGGATGATTCGCTGAACCGCGTCGTCACCCTCCGGAACGAATTCCCGTAATAACACGATCGCCTTGCCGATTGCCCAATCCGGACTTACGAAATAGGCGGACAAAGACACGGCTGCGAGAAGCAGCGGGAAAAGCGAGAGAAAACTATAGTACGCAATGGCGGCCGCCCATTGCGTGACGTTATCGGCAAACGAATCCTTGAGCGCCTGGATGAAAGCGTTGCCAAGGAGACGGACGGTTCCCGCGTTCAGACCCATGTTGGGTGCGTATGTTACGCGCGCCTAGTCCGTTTCCGCGTCATCCTTGGTCGGCAACCTCGCGTTTCACCTGATGGTGGACTCGGCTTGGGCCTCTGTGGGCTTCTGCAATCGCACGCTTGCGGGTGCTCAATGCCGGGGAGCCTACGCGGCGCGGAGGGTCAGGCTCCGAAGCCATTTCACGTGCCGCACGGGCCGCGTGTCAGTGACCGCGATTAACGCGATCCGTCCCTCGTCATCGGGGAGCTGCGCACCGTCGCGCTCATAGACCACGAATACATTATCTCCAACAGGCGAGACAAACAGCTCCGCCCATGAAAATACGACCTCGTAGCCATCGCTGGCGGTGGCCACAACATAGCTCTTGCGCAGCTCCCGAGGCTTGCTTTCGACGGGTTTGGCCGCGGTCAGGACCTCGCGCAGGAGGCATCCGACATAGTGGCGCACCGGTCCTACGGCCTTCTGTTCCACGGCGCTGCCCGGGACGTATTCGACTTGATACGCGGGATAGCGCTTAAGATCGGCGACCGTCAGCGCGAGGTTCTCCGCGACCTTGCCGCTAACGGTCACCGATGTCGTTACTTGAGATCCGGTTTGTGCCGCGATGGTGAGACTAAAGCACAGCGCGGTCTGGGCGAAAGCTAGTTGCCAACGGGTCAGCCGAGACATCCTAATCGACCCCGACCAAGACGCTGCTGGCTTTGATCAGGACATGCGCTGGCTTGCCCGTGGCAAGACGGAGATTGTCAGCGGAAGCCGTGCTGATAACCGCGACCATATCAATACCCGGCGCGATCGACACCGTAACCTCGGTACTGACCGGGCCCTTCACGATGTTCTTGACGGTACCGGAGAAATGGTTGCGCGCACTAATTTTCATCAAAGGCTCCTAGAATAAATTGACACCGCTGCTGCCGACAGCGCACAAACGCGGCGCAGAGGCGCTGGTGCTCACAAGAGGACGGCCAGCACCCGCACGCAAGGGTCATGCACCCGCCTGCCCCGCGTCGGGAAAGAAAAGCTGTTCGCCATCGATCTTGTAGTCGACGATCGCTTGCTGGCCTTCGGGCGAGATCACCCAGTCGACGAACATCTGGCCAAGCTCCTTCTTGACGCTCGGGTGCTTGTCCGGGTTCACGAGCATCACGCCATATTGGTTGAACAAGCGCTTGTCGCCTTCGACGAGAATGGTCAGGTCGCCACGATTCTTGAAAGATAGCCAGGTGCCGCGATCGGTCAGGATGTACGCGTTCATCGATGATGCGGTGTTGAGCGCCGGTCCCATGCCTTGGCCCGTGTCGCGATACCACGGCCCCTTCACCGTGTCGATGTCGATGCCCGCGGCCTTCCATAGATCGAGCTCCGCCAAATGGGTGCCACTCTTGTCGCCGCGCGAGACGAAAGGCGCTCTCGCAGCTTCCAAGTTCTTGAACGCCTGCAGAATGTCCTTGCCGCCACCGATCTTCGCCGGATCGCTCTTGGGGCCGAGCAAGACAAAATCGTTATACATCACGGGATAGCGCTTGACGCCGTGACCCTCCGCGAGAAATTTTTCTTCGGCTGAGCGCGCATGCACGAATACGACATCGGCGTCGCCACGACGCGCAAGGTCGAGCGCCTGCCCGGTGCCCACGGCCACGACGTGCACCTTGATCCCCGTCTTCTGCTCGAATCGCGGAAGAAGATGGCCGAAGAGTCCCGACTGCTCGGTCGACGTCGTCGAGGCAACGGTAATGAACCGCTCCTGCGCTTGGGCGCTGACCGTATTTAGCGCGATCAAAGCGACGAGGCTGATCGCCAAGGTGCGACGATCGACTACCATGGCAATTCTCCTTCCAGAAACTGAGCGGCCTCGCGCGACGCCGGCTCCCTGAAAAATCGATCTGCCGATGCACGCTCCGCAAGATGTCCTTGATGCATGAACAGGATTTCATCGCCGAGGCGCCGTGCTTGCCCGAGGTTGTGCGTGACCATCACGATCTTGGTGCCGCTTGCGTGCATCGCGCCAATGGCATTTTCGATTTCGTGGGTGGCCCCGGGATCGAGACTCGCGGTCGGCTCGTCGAGAAAGAGCACTTCCGGGGAAAGCGCCCACGCTCGAGCGAGGGCGAGCCGCTGCTGCTCGCCGCCGGAGAGCACGCGTGCAGGATGCTTTGCAAGGTGCTCGAGTCCGACCCGGCGCAGCGCGTCCAGCGCCCGCGGCATTCGCTGCGCGCGCGGCACGCCGGTAATCGCGAGCGCGTAGGCGACATTGGCGACCGCGGTCCGGCGCAGCAGCACGGGTCGCTGAAAGACCATCGCCTGGCGCCGCGGTCCACCCGGCGGCTCCGGCGAAGTCCAGCGAATCGTGCCCGAAGTCGGAAGAAGCAGTCCGTGGCACAGTCGCAACAGCACGCTCTTGCCGGCGCCGTTCGGACCGACAATGATGGTGCGCGGACCCGCGTCAAGTCGTAGCGAGATGCCATCGATGATGCGTCGGCCGCCGACCGCAAAGACCACCCGAGCCAGCTCGAGCGGAAGCAACGAAGGCGGCGTTCGCATGTCCATGTCGCCGCTTATCCGTAGCGCTGCTGCGCCGTTTCCTTGACGATAAAGGCCGCTGCATTCAGTGCGAGCACGATCGT
>DATNNK010000312.1:0-5505 GCA_035601875.1 Casimicrobiaceae bacterium
CGTCACGCCGCCGATGGTGTTCGCGAAAATCATGGTCGAAGTGGTCGACGAAATGCGGGCGAAAGGCATCGAGAAGCCGGTCGTGGCTTCGCTCGCAGGGGACGTCGAGGTGGAAGAAGCGGCCGAATATCTTTTCGCTCACGGTATACCGGCGTATCCGTATTCAACCGAAATGCCGGTCGCGGTGCTTGGGGCCAAGTACAAGTGGGCGCGCGGAGCCGGCTTGATCTGACGCTTTCGTTCGCTAAGCGATTCATCTCGCAATAAAAAATGGGTTCCCACGTTCGCGGGGATGACGATAGTTTTAGCGAACCCGCCACTAACGTCGGTACCCCACTATCGTCATTCCCGCGAAAACGAGCCCGAAGGGCGAAGTTTCGAGGAACGGCCAAGCGGGAATCGATTTGAGCCCACCAAAACCCGGCTTTGCACCGCCGGAGCGTAGCATGTTGTAATCTCCGCGTGACGCGTGCCGCTTCGGTGCGCGCTCCAAATCCCGCAGCCATGAACGCCAACTTGTACGCGCTGCTGCGCGATCACTTTGCCGAACACGGCGAACAGCCGTGCATCCTCCATCCCGGCGGGGCGGTAATTCATTACGACGACCTCGACACCACGGCTGCGCGCATCGCGCACGCGCTTATCGGCGCTGGCTGCGAAAGGGGCGATCGTGTGGCGGCACAGGTCGACAAGTGCTGGCAGGCGCTCGCGCTCTATCTAGCGTGCTTGCGCGCGGGCCTCGTCTATCTGCCTTTGAACACTGCCTATCAAAAAAGCGAGCTGAAGTATTTTTTCGGCGATGCCGAGCCGCGCGTCATCGTCTGCAGCCCGGAAAATCTAACCACCGTCGCCGCACTCAGGCCCGAGGCGACGGTCCTGACCCTTTCCGGCGACGAAGGAACGCTGCTCCACCTCGCACGCGACGCACCCGAGACTTTCGACACCGTCGTTTCCGCGCCGGACGACCTGGCGGCGATCATTTACACCTCAGGCACGACCGGTCGCGCCAAAGGTGCAATGCTCACCCACCGCAACCTGGCGAGCAACGCACTGACCCTTGTCAATGCCTGGGGCTTCACGCGGGGCGACGTGCTGCTGCACACGCTGCCGCTCTATCACATTCACGGCCTCTTCGTGGCGTGCCACTGCGCGCTCCTTTCCGGCAGCCGCATGCTCTGGCTGCCAAGATTCGACGCAGCCGAGGTGATCGATCAGCTTCCTCACGCGAGCGTGATGATGGGTGTGCCAACCTTCTATACCCGATTGCTCGCCGAGCCAGGGTTTGCGGAAAACCTCTGCCGCTCCGTGAGGCTTTTCATCTCGGGCTCGGCGCCCCTTCTTCCCGAAACGTTCAACGAATTTCGCGCGCGCTCCGGACACGCGATTCTCGAGCGCTACGGTATGAGCGAGACCGGAATGAATACCTCGAATCCGCTCCATGGCGCGCGAATCTGCGGCAGCGTGGGCCCGCCGTTGCCGGGAGTGACCTTGCGTGTCGTCGACTGCGACGGGCGGCCGTGTCCCCCCGGCGCCGTCGGAGGCGTCGAGGTCAAGGGCCACAACGTGTTCGCCGGCTACTGGCGAATGCCGGACAAGACGCGTGAAGAGTTTACCGCCGACGATTTTTTCAGGACCGGAGACCTGGGCGAACTGCTCGACAACGGCTATTTGAAGATCGTGGGGCGGGCGAAAGATCTGATCATTACCGGTGGACTCAACGTCTACCCGAAGGAGATCGAGGAAAGGATAGATGCGCTGCCGGGCATCGCCGAGTCAGCGGTCATCGGCGTGCCGGACCAGGACTTTGGCGAAGCGGTAACGGCAGTCGTCGTCGCCAAACCGGGGCAGGCGCCCAGCGAAGCTGTTCTCATTGCGGCGCTGAAGGCGGAGATTGCCCATTTCAAAGTGCCCAAGCACGTGCATTTCGTCGAGGAACTGCCGCGCAACGCAATGGGCAAGGTCGAGAAGAATACTTTGCGGAAGCGTTACTCGGCGAGCTGACCGTCGCGGTGGCACCGATCGTCAGCAAGGCCTCAACCTTTGACGAGCTTCCACAGGAAAAACGCCGCGATCAAATACATCAACCCGGCGAACGCTTTGCGCAACCGTGCAACCGGCCAGCGATGGGCGAGCCGCACCCCGATCGGCGCGATTAGCATGCTGGCGCTGACGATGGCGATGAGCGCGGGTAGGTAGATGTAACCCACCGTGTACGGCGGCAAGCCAGGATGACGAAAACCCGCAATCAGAAATCCCGCGGTGCCGGCCACCGCGATCGGCAGGCCAAGCGCGGCGGAAGTCGCCACGGCGTTCTGAAGGCGAACGTTGCACGCGGTCATGAACGGCACCGAGATGAAGCCGCCGCCGGCGCCGACCATGCTCGACAGCACGCCGATGGCACTGCCGACGAGCAGCAATCCGAGAGCTCCCGGCATTTCACGGCTCGCTTTCGGCGTCTTGTTGCGCAGCAAGCGTGTTGCCGTATACAAGGTAAACACGCCGAACACGCCCGAGAGCAGTTGCGTCGACATCCCGCTGACGATCTGCGGGCCGGCGAGTGAGCCGATCAGGATTCCCGGCGCGAGCTTCCAGAAAACGGGCCACAGCACCGCGCGGTGCTGGTTGTGCGCTCGCACGCTGGCAATCGACGTAAACACGATCGTTGCCATCGACGTCGCCACCGCGATGTGCAGAATGTCGTCTGCGGGGAAATGCTCATAGCTGAAGATCAGCGTCAGCAGCGGAATCATGGTCATTCCGCCGCCGATGCCGAGCAATCCGGCGATAAAACCGACCACGCACCCGATGACAAGAAACACCGGGATGAGGGTCAAATCCAAACTACGCTTTCAACATTTTCTTGGTGATGAACGTCCACTCGCGGGGATCGACAGGCGTGATAGACAGCCGGTTGCCTCTTGCGAGAACACGCATGCTCGCAAGCTCCGGCCGCGAGCGCAGCTCGTCCAGGGAAATAAGACGCGTCTTCTCGACTAGGGTCACCTCGACGTTGACCCAGCGAGGCGCGTCAGGTGTCGCTTTCGGATCGTAGTACGGACTCTTCTTGTCGAACTGCGTCTTGTCGGGGTACGCGGCCTTGGTAACCTTCACGATGCCCGCGATGCCAGGCTCGGCGCAGCTCGAATGGTAGAAAAACGCGAGATCGCCGACTTGCATCTGATCGCGCATGAAGTTCCTGGCCTGATAATTACGAACACCGTACCAGGCCACCGTTTGCTTCGGCATGCGAGCAAGATGATCGATGGACACATCGTCCGGTTCGGACTTCATCAGCCAGTAGCGCATGTCAGCAAGAAGAGACGCCGATAGCAGAAGCTTCGGCGATCGAAGAGGGAGTCCCCCGCCTGTGCCGTGCCAACCTCATCTTGAACCGCAGTTCAAGAGGGTCGCCTGCCAGGGCCATCAGGCGCTTCCGCGTAGGGAGCGCACACCGGCCCGTTGAAAGCACGGCAACCTCGCTAAGTTAGCATTGGTTCAAAGAATGTATGGCCAGCTCGAACACCGCAGGGGACAAAGGGCGCAGTTGAGCTCGGACATGTTCAGAACAACTTGTCCTGCTCCGCCATCGCACGATCGATGGCCGACTGCATTGCGGAAATTCTACGCTGAATGGCGGAAGTGTCAAAACTTGCAGCTGGTGCGGCACTTCCATTACCACTTTTCGAGCGCAGCAATTCGTGCGCGATGTTAAGCGCTGCCATCACTGCGATGCGCTCGGCGCCGCCGATCTTTCCTGAATCGCGGATTTCGCGCATGCGGCCATCGACGAACTGCACTGCCTGCAGCAATTCAGCGCGCTCCGACTCCCGGCAGGCGACGCGATAATCGCGCCCCAGGATGGAGACGTCGAGCGTGATCGAAGGATCTTCCACCGATTCAGCCCGTCGATTCCGGCAGCTGCTGCAGCAGCGAATCGAGTCGCGCGGTCGCGGCGGCGATGCGCGAATTCAAAGAACGGTTCTGCTCCAGCGAGCGGCCGAGCTCGCGCTTCAATGACTCGTTTTCGGCGCGCAGCCGATGGTAGTCCGCGAGCAGCGTGGCGAGTTTTTGCTCGAGTCCGGCAATTTCGGAATCCATGGGACGCTCGATCGCACTATAGGCGGAACGATTCCGCGGCGTCAACCGCGACGCCTCGAGCTCATGATTCGCAACACTAGCTGGTTGCAAGCGGCTCATATCGGACTGCAAGTATCTCCAGCTCTTCGGTGCCGCCGGGCGTCCTCAGCGTTACGCTGTCGCCTTCGCGCGCCTTGATCAGCGCGCGTGCGATGGGTGAAACCCAGCTCACATAGCCGCGGGCGGTGTCGATCTCATCCACACCGACGATGCTGATCGTGCGCTCCTCGCCCTCGCGGCCGCGCACGGTGACGGTCGCGCCAAAGAAAATCTGATCTTCGCTGTCTGCATCGCGTCGCATCATAGGGTCGACTACCTCGGCGTTGTCGAGTCTCCTGATCAGGAAGCGAATGCGCCGGTCTATTTCTCGCAGACGCTTCTTGCCGTAGATGTAGTCGCCATTCTCGGAGCGATCTCCGTTGCCGGCGGCCCACGACACTATCGCTACGACACTCGGTCGCTCCTGATCGACGAGGGCGCTGAGCTCAGCTTTCAGGCGCGCAAATCCGCCCGGCGTCATGTAGTTGCGACTGCCCTCCGGCAATGGCGACGCGTCCTCGACATCGTCTTCGATATCGGAGTCGTCTTCGCGGGTAAAGGCTTTGCTCATGACACACGTTTCGGCAATTCTCGGCAGCTGCAATTATAGGTCATGCACGAGGACTATAGTCGGCGCCTGCCCGGCTTTCCTTCGACGCTGACCGCCGCGCAACTGCTTTCGCGGTGGCGACAGGAGTTGCATACGCGCCAATCCGTTTAGCCTCATCAATACAGCCAGCGCACGCCGACGAAGGCATTGGCGCCGGCGGTCTTGAAATCGGCGGCAAGCTCGTAATGCTTGTCGAAAGCGTTGTCGAGACGCGCGAAGAGCGTCCATCGATTTTCAAAACGATACTCCGCAGTCAGGTTCAATAGAGTGTAGCCGCCCATGCGGCGCGTATTGGCGGCGTCGTCGAAGCGCTCCGAGGATGCGACCACCTCGGCGCCGACATGCAGCGGGCCTTCATCGCGCGTCAGCGAAAAAGCGGCGTGCCGCCGCGCGCGCCGCGGCAGCAGAAATCCGTTGGTGTCGTCAGTGGGCCGCTGCAGATCGATGCTCGCCTTGGCACTGAGCTCGCCAACGCGGCCGGCAAACTCGGCGGTAACACCTTCGAGCGTGGCTTCGGCGACGTTCTGCGGGGCGCAGTTGAAGCTGGCGTCACACTGGAACACGATGAGGTCGCGCACCCGATTGTGATAGGCGACCAGACCCGCGCTCAGCGCGTCGCTTGAATAGCGCAGCGCAAGCTCGGCGTTGCGAGCAGACTCGGGCTTGAGCTCGGGATTCGAAAATCCCGGGTAGTAAAGGTCATTGAAGGTCGGCGTCTT
>DATNNK010000313.1:0-3122 GCA_035601875.1 Casimicrobiaceae bacterium
TGGATGCCACCGACGGCAGTGTCGTTTCCGCCCAAGCGGATCAAGGGGACGACGAGTCGGAAAACCATCAAGACGAAGGTGACGACGATTAATCGCACGTTGCCGCGGCGGGTCGGTGCATCAACCCGCCGCGGTTGATACCGTGTAGACGCCGACCCGCTGGTGCCTATGCATAAGCGACGATTAGGGCGGCCGGCGCCCAATCTACGCCGCGCGCAACGCATTCTCCGCCTGGCACCAGACGGGTCACCTCGTAACGCTCGGCATCATGGCGGCATTCTGGCTCTGGACGTTCGTGCGCCGGTCGTCAACCGCGATGGCGCCTTGTTTCCGTGGCTATCGGCACGCGGGCGCGAAGTGCTCTTGCAAGACGTGCGAGTTCGTGTGAACGAGCCGCGGCAATTTAGGGCAAAGGAGGCAGACCGGTGCCGTGTCGCGCAACGCAGCGCGCGACCCGCCGGAGTCGCGTTGATCAAAGCATTCAGCTCTTCGGTTGGGACTTCGATGCCGGGAAATGGACCCTCACCAGGAGTCCTCCGAGGCGACTCGATGTATCGAGCGTGATGGTCGCATGATGCCGGCGCGCGATGCTCTGGGCAATCGCGAGTCCGAGGCCACTCCCCGCCGCGGTGCCGCCAGCCACTCGGTAAAAGCGGTCAAAGGCGCGGTCGCGCTTCTCTACGGGTATGCCCGGCCCGCTGTCCGCGATCTCGACCAAGGGCCGCCCCTCCTGCGTGCGAATCGCAACATCGACGGTGCCGCCCTCGGGAGCGTACTTGATCGCGTTCTCCAGCAGGTTGCGAAACAGAATACGCAAGGCTTCCGACTCGCCAGTCACCGAGAGGGTCTCGGAATCGACGATCCCCAGATCGATGCGTCGCTCCCGGGCTGCCGAAAGCACGTCGCCAATGGCAAGGGTGGCGGTTGCACGCAGGTCGGTCGGCGCGCCTTCGGTCGGCTCGGCGGCGGCGTCCTGACGCGCAAGTACCAGCATCTGGTCGACGAGGCGCCCGGCGCGATCGATGCCCGCGAGCATACGGCGTGTCGCCACCGCTCTGGCCTCGGTATCGGTGGCGCGCTGCATGCTCTGGACTTGCAAACGCAGCGCCGCCAGCGGCGATCTCAGCTCGTGCGCCGCATCGGCGACGAAGCTTCGCTGTGCATCGAAGGCTTCGGCAAGCCGCGCAAACAGGAGATTGATTTCGTCGACCAGCGGGCGAACTTCATCTGGCAGCCCCGGCACCGTCAGCGGCGACAGCTCATCGGCGGCTCGACGAGCGATCTGCTGTCGGGCGCGCGCGAGTGGGCGCGTCGATTGCGTTACGACCCCCCAAACGGCCAGCATTAAAACCGGGGCCAGCAACATGACGGGACCCACCATGCGCAAGACGAGACCGCCCGCCAGTTCTTGCCGGGCCGCCAAGTCCTGCGCGACCTGGATGACCTGCGACGACGTCAGCATCAGGAAGACTCGATAGCTTGCGCCCTGAGCTGTGACGTTCGAAAAGCCCGACACAGCTTGCCGCGGTAACTGTGCCTGCGCTGTAGAGGCGTACACCAGCGTCCCGTCCAGGGTCCAGACTTGAACCACGAAATCGAAATTCGCTTCTTCGACCTCGTGCTCTAGGCGTTGGTGCGACGGGCCGAGCGGCAGCCCGCCGCGCAGCGCCAGGGCGATCTGCTGCATGTGATAGTCAAAGATCTCGTCCGCCTCGGAGCTCGCCTCATAATATGCGATGGCACTCTGTACGAGCGCCGCCAGCGCGACCGCGATCAGCAGGAGCCAGAGCAGTCGCCCGCGCAACGAGTACGTCCGCGCGGCCGGGAGTGCCGGACTTGCCATCGGTTAGACCTTGGGCACGAGATAGCCGACGCCACGCACATTCTGGATCAGTTTGGCTCCCAACTTTCGGCGCAGCCCGTGGATATAGACCTCGACCGCGTTGCTGCTGACTTCGTCCCTCCAGCTGAACAGCTTTTCCTCGAGCTGGGCGCGGGACAAGATCAGCCCCGGCCGCGCCAGCAGCGGTTCCAGCACCGCCCATTCTCGCGACGAGAGGATGACGGGCTCATCATCGACGGTAACCTCCTTGGTCGCTGGGTTGATCGTGACATTTTCGTACTCGTAGACCGGCTCGGCGCGTCCCGATGCGCGGCGCAGATGTGCGCGGATCCGGGCTAGCAATTCGTCGATATCGTAAGGCTTGAGCACGTAATCGTCGGCGCCGGCATCGAGTCCCGCGATCCGCTCTTCCACGGCATCACGCGCCGTCGCGATCAACACCGGGATGCGTTGCTTTCGCGCCCGCATCGACCGCAGCACTTCCAGTCCGTCCCTCTTCGGCAAGCCCAGGTCGAGCACGACCAGGTCGTAAGCCTGGGCGAGCAGGGCGGTGTCGGCCATGGCGCCATCCTTGATCCAGTCGACGGCGAAGCCCTCCGTGCGCAGGGTGTCAAGCACGATCTCGCCGATCATCGGATCGTCTTCTACCAGCAGCAGTCGCATCGACAGAGGGAGTACGACGACGTCTTCATGCTCGTTAAGGTTTGTGAGGAATAGAGTACTCATCGATACTTAGGCGGACCTTAAGCCGACAGCCGAGCCGTTCCAGATCGCGTGGCCGCGACATGCGGTGACGACCTTTGCCGGCGAAAGTCTTGCGTAGCGGCAGATAGCGTTGCAACGTGCACACCATAACGCGTGGGAAGCATTCCACGTGATCAGGCGAAGCGGTGCACCCGCGTTGCCTAGATCCTGCGTAACTGGCGTAGATACCAGTATTCATGCCACGTCAGCACGATGACGACGGCGTCTACGGCTGTGATCGCAAGTAGCCAGATCGAGTGCGTAATCTGGAACCGGAAAATCTGGTATGCAACGAAGAGAATAAACACGACGATGGCGATTGGGTAGTACCAAACCTTGTTCCGGAGCAGGCCCACGATCAACCATGATTTGATGATTCCATGGCTTATCAAATACAGCGCCGCAAAGTGCTGCGAACTCACCGATAACTGCCCGGCCGACTCGACAAGGTAGTGCGCGATGAAGTCGCGTGGATCCTCCGTGAGCTCTTCTTGTGTTACTGCAGTCACGAAGTTGAGGAGAAATTGCTGGCTGA
>DATNNK010000314.1:0-9955 GCA_035601875.1 Casimicrobiaceae bacterium
TCGACGAAGTGCTTTATCCGGGGTTGCCGTCCTTCCCGGGTCATGCGATCGCTGCGCGGCAGATGCATGGCGGATTCGGCGGAATGCTGTCGATCCGGGTGCGCGCAAAAAACGGCTTTGCTACCGGAGAGGAGGCAGCCATTGCGACTGCCGCAAAGGTTCAATTGTGGAAACGGGCGACTTCTCTCGGCGGTGTCGAAAGCCTGATTGAACATCGCGCCAGCATCGAAGGCGCCGGCACCCCGGTCCCAGCCGATTTGCTTCGCCTCTCGGTGGGACTCGAAGAAAGGGAAGAGCTGATCGCCGACCTGGAGCAGGCACTTGCGCAGGCTCATTCACCCACCCTATGACGCACCGGGCCGCGACCAAAACCAGGACGAGCGCGATATGACTACCAAACTCGAGGGGCCGCTCAAACGAGCGCTGGCGATCGGAGGAGATCCATACGTCCTGACGATCACGCCGGAGGGATTGACGCTGGTGCCCAAAGGCAAACGCAAAGGCTACAGCTTGGCGTGGAACGCGTTCGTCAGCGGCGAGGCCGCACTCGCGACTGCCCTGAATGCCTCGCTCCTGGTGGCGCCGGCTCAACCACGTGCGTCTGAAAAGCCTTCGCCGGCGAAGCCTTTGCGGAAGCGATGACTTGGTCGAATGCGCGCCGCTCGTCGCGACGCTAGGCGGAAAAAAGCTCGTAACTCGCGTTTGCGGCGCTCGCGCGTCGGTTCTTTTGTAGCGCAAGCAGTCTTTCTCGGGTGTGGCGCAAGGCAAGCACGGCAACAAAATCCGTCACCTTGGCGTCGTCGCGAAGCTTGTCATACTCCACGTCGTACACCTTCTGTGCCACCGCAATCAGGTGCCCGGTCTGCTTCGCCAGTTGTTCGACTTGTTCGCGCGCAAGCCGCTTTCGACCTTCGTCGATTCTTAACGGGGTGGCCATAGTCCGCACCTTGCATCAATACAATGACATAAGGGCCGCAGCTGGCGGCCCTTATGTTGCTCGTTTTGCAGTCTCGAATCGGCGCTTATTCCGGTTCGATGCTGACGCGCACCGGGATCTGCGGCCCCGGGGCGTAGTTCAGCTGGGTATTGAAAACTTGTCCGCGATAGTTGTATTCGACATCCCAATAATCGGGCTGTCCGCTCGATGGCATCTGTTCGCATCGCTGGACCGCGCGCTCGCTGTAGCGGTCGTCCCGGTCGTCGCGTCCCACATTGCCGCCGACCACCGCGCCGGCCACGGCACCGCCAGCTGTCGCGACGTCTCGTCCGCGACCGCCACCCACCTGGTGACCGAGCACGCCACCGACGATCGCGCCGACGACCGCGCCCGGAACATTAACGTCTCCGCGGCGTTCTTCGCGTATTTGCTCGCGATCGACCCAGCAACGCGTCTGCGGAGCGGACCCGAACACGGCCCGGACTGACGTTACCTGCGCCTGATCGGAAAATTCTGCGGCCACAATCGATCCTGCAAAAAACGAACTGCCAATCAGTAACAAGCTCGTGCTCAAAGTGCGGCGTTTCATGGCAATACCTCTTTAGCGAAAGTTACGTCGATCATTCTGTCGCGAGTGTGCCGACCCGGCAATCGGCGCAACCCGCTTTCGGGCTAGGATTTGTGGTCGGGTCATGCCGGAGAATCGCCTACACGAGCACGCGCTCATCCCGCTGCTAGTCGGTCAGATCCCAGTCGGCCCACCGGTCTTTTTCCTGTCCGATCCTCGTTTCTGCCACGCCTGCAGCTCGGCGCGGTGGCGCTCGAGAGCTTGCTCGTACAGGTCGAAGACGCACGGATCGCACGAGCCCTTGCAACAATCGTCCTGGCTCGGCCGGAGCGGAGCAATCGGTGGCGGATCGTCGTTAGCGGGAAGCTCGGACATGCTCGGGAACAACGCGATGTAGTCGCCTTGAGAGGCAAAAGAGCTACAGCGGACGCGTTACTTCGGTGAAAACCGCGAGCACATCTGCTGTTCGACCGCTATGTTTCGTCGCCGAATCGATTGGGCCCTTCGGTCCCTCTTAAAAACCCGCATTCGATCAAGACCCACAGCCATCCGATGATCGGCAGGAAGTTCATCAAAAACCACCAGCCCGATTTGTCGCGGTCGTGCCAGCGTTTGATCTGAACGGCAATCCAAATCCAGATCAGCGGCGGGACGAGCAGCAGGAGAAAAAACACCGACGGACGCGGGATGCCGAAGATCGCGTCGACTATGCCTATTCCCAGGTTGGCAAGGATCGTCGCAATCCACCAGGGCAAACGTTTCAGTCTTCCCTTAAAGCCGAACAGCAATTGGGTAACCGTCATATTGGCCTCGTGTCGGGGAAGCTTACTTGCCCCAGCGTAGTGCCACAACCACGGCCACCTGCCGGGCGTGCCCTCGGACTCGACGCGTGGTGGTGTAGAGTGCGAGTGAATCCCTGAACCTCTCGCGGGGAGGAGAAATGACCCAGATTCTCGGTGTTTTCTTATTGGCGATACTTGGAACGATTTCCTCGTGGGCCAACGCAGCTTCCACGCAGGTCTTCGTTGTGCCCCTCAACGGCGCCATCGGTCCCGCCACCGCGGATTTCGTGGGCCGCGCTCTGGCTCGCGCCGAAAAAGAGGGCGCGCAGCTCGTCGTGCTGCGCATCGACACCCCCGGCGGGCTCGACTTGTCGATGCGCCAGATCATCAAGGACATTCTTGCCTCGCCGGTACCGGTGGCCGCGTTTGTCGCACCGAGCGGCGCCCGCGCCGCCAGCGCCGGAACCTACATCCTGTACGCCAGCCATATCGCGGCGATGGCGCAGGGCACCAATCTCGGTGCCGCGACACCGGTAAATATCGCCGCGCCCTCGCCGGTCATGCCGACCCCGGCGCGCAAACCCGACGACGCGCGCGACAATGACAAGGATGGCAAACGCGATAAAGCCGCGTCCGAAGGGGCTGGCCAGGACGCGATGACCAAGAAGCAGGTCTCCGACGCCGCCGCCTACATCCGCGCATTCGCGCAGATGCGCGGACGCAACGCCGAATGGGCGGAGCGCGCGGTTCGCGACGGGGTAAGCCTGTCGGCGGAGGAAGCGCTGGCGCAGAAAGTGATCGATCTCACCGCGCGCGATGTACCGGAGCTATTGAGCAAGCTCGACGGACGCAAGGTGACGACCGCCGGCGGCGAACGAACACTCGCGACCGCCGGCGCGACGCTGGTCACCGAGGAGCCCGATTGGCGGACGCGATTTCTGGCGATCATAACCGACCCTAGCGTGGCGTTGATCCTGCTGATGATCGGCGTCTACGGATTGTTCTTCGAGTTCTGGAATCCCGGCTTGGCACTTCCAGGCGTGGTCGGCGCCGTCTGCCTGCTGGTCGGACTGTTCGCGCTGCAAATGCTCCCGGTCAACTACGCCGGCCTGGCGCTCATTCTGCTCGGCCTGTCGTTCATGGTCGCCGAAGTTTTTCTCCCCGCTTTTGGCTCGCTCGGCGCGGGCGGAGTCATCGCCTTCGCCATAGGCGCGGTGATGCTGATCGATACCGATGTGCCCGGGTTCGGCGTTCCAAGCGGATTGATCGTCACCCTGGTCACGGTCACCGCATTGTTCATTTTCTTTGTCGCTGCGCTTGCGCTCAAGGCGCGGCGGCGCCCGATCGTGAGCGGCCACGAAGCGCTGATCGGCAGCATCGGCGTTGCGCTCGATGACCTGGAACCCGAAGGCTGGGCGCGCATTCATGGCGAGCAATGGCGCGTCCGCAGCCCCGTGCCGATCAAGCGCGGACAAAACGTGCGCGTGACCTCGCGCGGCGATCTGACGTTGTCGGTCGAGCCCGTCACTGACGCGGACCAGGGGCTCATTCTTCCAACCACAGCTCACTGAAGGGACCTGATCATGGTCATCGGATTCGGCTTTGGCACTATCGTCGTCATCGTCCTGCTGGTCGTCATGACGTCGTTCCGCGTCCTGCGCGAATACCAGCGTGCAGTGGTTTTCATGCTCGGCCGCTTCTGGAAGGTCAAGGGACCGGGCTTTTTCCTTCTCATTCCAGTCGTGCAGCAGATGGTGCGCATCGACTTGCGTACCGTCGTCATGGATGTGCCGCCGCAGGACGTGATCACGCGCGACAACGTGTCGGTCAAGGTTAACGCGGTCGTCTACTTCCGCATTCTCGATCCGGCCAAGGCGGTCATCCAGGTCGAGAACTACTATCAGGCAACGAGCCAGCTTGCGCAGACGACGCTACGTGCTGTGCTGGGCAAACACGAGCTCGATGAGTTGCTGGCCGCGCGCGAAAAGCTCAACCTGGACATTCAGCAGGTGCTAGACAGCCAGACGTCTGCATGGGGAATCAAGGTCTCCACGGTGGAAATGAAGGACGTGGACCTTAACGAATCGATGATCCGGGCGATCGCGCGTCAGGCCGAAGCCGAACGCGAGCGGCGGGCGAAAATCATTCACGCGGAAGGCGAGCTGCAGGCGTCGGAAAAGCTCCTGCAGGCCGCGCAAATGTTGTCCAAGCAGCCGCAGGCGATGCAGTTGCGCTACATGCAGACGCTAGCCAACATTGCCGGCGACAAGACCTCGACCATTGTTTTTCCGCTGCCGATCGACCTGCTCAGCGCATTGATTCCGGCAGTGCGAGTCGAGGAACCCCGCGGATAAGGTGACAGCTCAGGCCTGGACGAAGGTCGTGACCCGCCGCCTTGCCCGTTCACGCAAAGAGCATTCGCGCAGCGTATCGGCGAGCGCCTCGAGTCCCGGCACGCCGTAAATCACCACCGTCGGAAAACCGGCATCCGAGGAACGCAGGTGCAGCAGGCAGTGGCCCACCAGCCTCATGCCGAGCGGTTTGAGCAGGTCGAAGTGATCGACGCGAAAGAGCTCGAGGCTGTCCTTGTTCTTCGAGAGCAGCCCGCGCTCCACCCTGACGCGCTGGGAAGTGATTTCGTAGGCGATCGACAGGCTACGGACCCAGTAGACGAGCAATGCGATACCGAGCGTCAGTACCACCGCCACCCACTGCCATGCGCTATAGATGATTGCGGGATGTCCGCTGAAAAGGGGCTTCTCCACCTCGGCGTCGCGCGATGCAGCGAACGCGACCAGGTCGGTGTTGCAAAAGCGGCATTTGATCGCAGCCGCTTTGATTGTCTCGCCGCAAACGGGACAGATCTTGGTTTCATCGTTCATCGGTGCGCTCCTCGCGGACCTTAACTCCAGGATGCGGCTTCATGTTTTCTTTGCGGCAGCTGCGACTACGTTAATCAGTTCGTGGGCCTGCTTGTTGTGGACCGATTCCCGGACCAGGATATCCGGCGGATCCACGGCGCGCCCGTAATAAAGTCGATTCCACGTGTCGGCCGTCGAGACGACCGTGCCGTCGAGGCTCAAGCCGCCGTAAATACCCTTGGCACGGCTAAACGAGATGAAGTCGACCACCAGATTCGACTGAGCGCCGGTGCCGATTGGCCCCGCGGCAACGGAAACGTCGCCGCCAAACTTGAATGAACTTGAAAGCAGCGAGTCGAGGCCCTTTTCGGTCATGACCAGGCTCACCGTTTCGGACACGGAAACACCCGCCTGGAAGCCCACACTCCCGGTCACCAGCACGTAGAACGCCGGACCCGCCCACTTGCCCGTTTTCGCGTTACGCGCCACTACCACCGCGCGGCCGCCCGAGCCGCCGATGATGAACCCTGCCTTGGTGATCGTAGGCGCTATCAGGACTGCCTTGGCGCGGTTGATATTGTTCCGCAGCCAATGCATGTCCGGGTCGTTCAAGAAGCCGGAAAGGGTGAGCGTGGCGGTGCTGACCAGCTTGCGCTGGTCCGCCTGTGCGAAAGCCGCCGAAGATAGCGATGCAGCGACTACCGCAAGCAGAAGCGTAGCGCGAGTCGTGCGCAGCGTCGCACGCGTCATGACTTTTCTCCCGGGTTTCACGGCGTCCAGCGGTACGAGGGTAGGGAGGCTTCCCGATCCTGTCAATCTTGGAGGCGTTACCGGGGCAGCGGCCGCCCCCGTCGGACAAGCTCCTACGCTGGTGCGTAGTGCCGGACTACATCGAAAGAGCGCGTGTCCGATTGACCGCGCACGGGCAGCCAACGATGATCGGCGTAACCCGTGCGTGTTGCGGACCACAAGGAGATACCGAGAAGCGAGGTCGCATGAAATCGATTCTTGACCCATCCTTTCGCTACACATCGAGTTTGCATACCGACGTCAGGAAGACGTTTCAAAGAATCCGACGCGAGCAGCAGCGCAACACCCCCAGGCCCGTCGTCCTTGGCGACGGAGGCGGCGGAGGTGGGAATGTGCTGGCGATACAGGGACGGTCAGTCAGCCCACGCTGACGATCCATAGTTTAGGTGTCGGCTGCCCGCGTGCCACACGGCTGACGCTACGTCAGGTAGGCGCGTCCGCGCCTTGCAGCGCGTTCGTGCCCGATCGCAATGCCGGCTGATGTTGTGCCCATGGCCGCGCGGTCTCGAAGGCGGCGGCGGCCGCAAACAGGTCAGCTTCGCGATACGCGCGGGACACCATCTGCAGGCCGACCGGCAACCGCCCACGGGTGAATCCCGCCGGAATCGACGCCGCGGGCTGGCCGGTCAAGTTGAACGGATAGGTATAGCCCACCCACGTCACCAGATTCCGATCCGCGAATCGGACCGGAATGCTGACGCCGACGTCGACGCCGGCCACGGGCAAGGTCGGCGAAAGCAGCAAGTCATAGTCATCGAAAAACTGGCGCGTGCTTTCGCGAAAGGCGTAGCGCATCTGCACCGCGCGGCCATACGCTTCGGCATCCATCGCCAACGCCTGCTCGATTGTCGCCGCGATGTCCGGGTCGAGGAGCTCGCGTCGCTCGCGCAAGGTCGGCGCAAGCCTCGCCGCGACGCCGGCATAGAATTCGGCAGTCCACATTGCTGCGGGATCGGGACCGAGCGGGGCATCGACTTCCTCGACGACGCAGCCCAGCTCGGAAAACGCTCGCGCGGCCGCTTCCGCAATAGCGCAGACTTCCGATTCGGGTGCCGCGTAGCCAAACGACGGCGACCAGGCGATTCTGAGCGTGCGCGGGTCGCGCTCACACGCGGCAAGATAATCAGGCGCCGCAAGGGGCGCGGAATGCGGGTCACGCGCGTCATAACCCGACAGCACGCCGAGCAGCAGCGCGACATCGCGCACGTCGCGCCCAATCGGGCATACATGAGCCAGCGTCGGATTGGCGGCGACCGGAAACACCGGCACGCGACCGAATTGCGCTTTGACGCCGAACAGGCCGGTCATCGCTGCCGGAATCCGGATCGACCCTCCGCCATCGGTTCCCAGTGCGACGGCGGTCACGCCCGCTGCGACGCTGGCCGCCGCGCCGGCGCTCGAGCCGCCCGCGGTCTTGGACAGATCCCATGGGTTGCGCGTACTGCCGGTCAGGGGAGAGTCCCCCACGGCTTTGCAGCCGAACTCGCTGGTGGTGGTCTTGCCGATGATTATCGCGCCGGCGCGGCGCAGGCGCTCGACGGCGACCGCATCGGTCGGCGCGACGTTGTCCGCCATGCTGCGCGATCCAAAAGTCAACGGTGCGTCGGCGACCGCGATCAGATCCTTCACCGAGATCGGCACGCCGAACAACGGTCCCGGCGGCTTGCCCTCGCGCAGTTTCGTTTCGGCGCGCTTTGCGTCATCCAAGGCTTGGTCGGCGAGAACCGTCACGAAGGAGCGAAGGCGCGGCTCGGTCGCTTCCAGCCTGGCGAGGCTCGATTCGACGGCTTCCACCGGTGACAAGTCGCGCGAGATGATCGCCCGCGCCAAGTCGCGGGTCGTACCAAAGAGCTCGGTCATCGGCCAAATATACGCGGCCCTTGGAACTCGTAACGCAAGAACCGGGCAAAAAAAGGGCGCACGCGGCGCCCGTTGCAGAACCGTGGTCGCTACGCTTCAGACCCGGCGCCGATATTCACCGGTGCGGGTGTCGATTTCGATCTTGTCGCCGGTGGCCACAAAGAGCGGGACCTGCACGTCCAGGCTGCCGAGCTTCGCCGGCTTCAGCACCTTGCCGGAGGTATCGCCGCGGATGGCAGGCTCGGTGTACGTAATCTGGCGCACCACGCTGTTCGGAAGCTCGACCGAGATCGGCTTGCCGTCATAGAGCGTCAATTCGCAGTGCAGACCGTCCTCGAGATAGTTCACGGCGTCGCCGATGTTTTCTTTCTCGACCTCGATCTGGTTGTACTCGCTGTCCATGAACACATACAGCGGGTCCTGGAAATAGGAATAGGTCACTTCCTTGCGCTCGAGCTGAACCACGTCGAATTTCTCGTCGGCGCGATAAACGCTCTCCGTCCCCGAGTTGGAGAGGAGATTCTTGAGCTTCATCTTCACGACCGACGCATTGCGGCCGGACTTGTTGAACTCGGCCTTTTGCACGACCATCGGATCGTTACCGATCATGATGACGTTGCCGGCTCGGACTTCCTGTGCGGTTTTCATGGGTGCACCCGTTATGCCTGATTCGATTCCAGGGAACCGGTAATTATACCCGATCCGAGACAAACTTGACCAGGGCGCTGGCTAGATCGGTTTGTACCGCGAGCGCCTGCGCCCAGGTACGCGCATGTTTCTCCAGCGCGGAGCGCGCGCCAACGAGCGCGGGCCAGAGCGTACCGATATTCGGCTCGCCGTCGCCGCTATCGTTCCACGCTCTGAAGAATGAACGTAGCGCAGCTCCGGGCTGCCGCGCGAGACCGTCACAAAAGCGCGCGAGGAATGCGTCCTGCTTCAGCGCGTGAGCGTTCTCCGCCTGCGGATACGCATTCCAGACGAACGGCCGCGCGGCCCATTGCGCGCGCACCAACGAATCTTCGCCGCGCACGAAATTGAAGTCGCACGCCCACAGCAAACGATCGTAATCATCCTGCGCGAGAAAAGGGATGCCGGCGATGACAAGCCTGCCGCGGGTCAGCGACTGTCCTGGGTGCGGCACTTTACCCTCGGTCCAACGGTCCAGCGCTCCGGCGGCGACGCCTTCGGGAACGATGCACACGAGCATGTCGTCCCCATCCGCCCACGCGTCCAGCAACGCCGGCAGCGGCGCCTGGGGGTAGCAAAAAAGCGACACGACGATCGCTGCCGGGGACGCCTGGGCCACGCCGAGCGCACGCCAGAATTCGGCTCGCGCGGCCGGGTCGGATCGAAATGCATCGCGCCGCGCGAAAAGCCCGCGTTCGCGCAGCAGGCCGCCGGTCGCCGGCGTGAATCCCGGAAAAAAGAAATGGCGGACGAGAGGCAGGCTTGGATGAGGCGACGGAAGCCCGTGGTGGGTCTCGACCCAGGACTCTGCCGACAGATACTCGAGAACGATCCATGCCGGCGGACGGGTTCTCCGCGCCATCGCGTTTGCATAGCGTTCGGGGAGCCCGCAACCGAAAGCCTCAATGACGACATCCGCGACCGCATCCGCGCCGTCGTCGGTCACGGCCGCATCGTGGGCGCTCGCCCAACGCCGTAACTCGACGCCCTGAATCACGTTTGTGTCTTGCGCAAGCTCGATGCCGGGCGCGATGCCGCAAATGATCCGTGAGAGTGCCTTCAGATCGTCAACCAGGAGCCTTACCGCGAGGCCGTGCTCCGCCGCGAGCTGGCGGGCGAGACGCCACGCGACGCCGACATCACCGTAGTTGTCGACTACCGAGCAAAAAATGTCCCAACGTGATTGACTCAAGAGATGGCCCCGAATCGAATCGATCAAAGATTGGATCACCATCGCGATGGTGCTGTCGAGCATGGTACCTCTTCGTAATACAATGGCCGTGAAGCGCCGCCGCCATGGCGCGCCGTTCTGCGAGGTATGAAATGCCCGTGATCGAGGCCGATGCGGTCCGGTCGCCCCCCGTGGCGATCGACGTCGTCTCCGACGTGGTCTGTCCGTGGTGCTACATCGGCAAACGAAAGCTCGAGGCGGCGCTGAGCGAGCTTGGCC
>DATNNK010000315.1:0-9456 GCA_035601875.1 Casimicrobiaceae bacterium
GCTCGTACAGTCTCTGGGATTTTCTCAACCCCATCAATGCGGTCGTGCTTTATTCGACGGCGGGGGAGTCGATCAGCTTCATCGTCCTTGCGCGAACAACGAATCGCCGCTTCGATCTTCCAGCCGAGCCCCAGCTCTCCCCGGACCGCTTGCACATTGTCACCGCGGATGTGTGTCCGAGCCGGTGTATCAACGAAATTGCGGTGTGGCGCGTCGCCCCGGAGTCGCTGGTGAAGGAGCTCGTGTGGACGGCCGGTGAGAGCTGGTCGGATGTGGCAGCGACCTGGAAGGATGCGAACACGCTGGCGATCGAGTACACGCCTTCCGGCACCGGCAAAGCCGCCATCCTCGAACGGAAGCTTACCGATCCGGTGTGGAAGCGCGTCACGCCCAACTGATGGTGATCAACGATCCGGCAACAACGCCTCGTCATCGCTCAATTCGAAGCTTCGTGTTGCGCCAAGGGCGATTTTCGCCGGCGCAACGGCGTGCCTACGAGTCACTTTCGCGTTTCGGCATTGCCTTTGCTACCGTCCCGCTGGATCTCGCTCGCGCATTCGGCCGGACCAACCCGAAGATCCTGGAAATTGGCTTCGGAATGGGCGAGACGACGGCCGCGATCGCGAAAGCGCGGCCGGGGGACGATTTTCTCGCAATCGAGGTTCACAGTCCCGGCGTCGGAAGTCTGCTCAAACTGATCGAGCAGGAGCGCCTTTCCAACGTCCGCATCGTCCAGCACGACGCGGTGGAGGTCGTCGAACACATGCTCGCCCCTGGAACCTTGGCGGGCGCACATGTTTTCTTCCCCGATCCGTGGCCCAAGAAGAGGCACCACAAACGGCGGCTGCTTCAAGGCGCGTTCGTGCACGCTCTCGCCGAACGGCTGGCGGTGTGCGGTTATCTGCACGTCGCCACCGACTGGGAGGAGTATGCGGTCGAGATTCTGGCGACGCTGCGCGCGGAGCCACTGCTTGCCAACACGAGTCCGGCGTTCGCGCCACGACCCGAGTATCGCCCGCTCACCAAGTTCGAACGCCGCGGCCTGAAGCTTGGTCACGGCGTGTGGGACATTTTGTTCGAGCGGCGCTAAACGCCGCGGTCCAACTATCGTCAGCGGCGATTGGGATCGCGCGACAAGGCGACGAGCCTGCTGATCGCGCTCCGCGCAAGGTCGCGCGAGAAATGCTTGCGGATGTTCTCGCGCCCGCCTTCGGACAGCGTGGTCCACAGCTCCTGGTCGCGATACGCACGCTCTACCGCGTCGACAAAGCTCTCCGGGTCATCACCGACAAGCACGTCGACGCCGGGCGTCAGGTGCATACCTTCGATCGACGGCGTCGTGGCCACCACGGGCAGGCCGTAGCTCATCGCATGATTGACCTTGCCCTTGACCCCAGCCCCGTAACGCAAAGGCGAGACCGAGAGCCGGAATCCGGTGAGATAGGGCGTCAGATCGGGAACGTGGCCGGCGATCACAAGATCTTCTGCAGCGAGCGCCTTGATGGTCGCCGGCGGGTCCATTCCTACGACATAGGTTTTCACACCGGGCAGACGTTCGCGCAGGCGCGGCATGATTTCCTTGCCGTACCAAAGTATCGCGTCGGTATTCGGCGGGTGTCGAAAACCGCCGATGAACAGCAAACCATCGCGCTCGGCGAAGGGTTTATCGGCGCCCAGCGCCTCGTGTATGGTCGAAAGAAGCATCACCTGCGCGGTGGGCGCGAGACTTTCCAGAAGCTCCTTCTCGAACGGGCTCACGACCAACGTCAAGTCGGCCTTGCGTATCAATGCCAGCTCTTCGTTGCGCTTGGCTTGCGCGGTGTGCTTAGCAGTGCCGCTCGCACTAAGCTCGGCCAAGCGCTCCTCGCGCAGGAAATGCAAGTCGACCGTGTCGAACACCGCCAGCGCGTGCGGCGCAAATGCCCGTACGGCATCGATGTGCTTGGCCGCGACGTAATGCCGCGACAGGATCACGACATCGAACTCGTCGCCGCGCGTTCCGAGCAGCATCGATATCGAGCGCACATAAGGGTGGAATTGCACCTCGACGCCCAGTTGCTGCAGCCCCATCACGTAGGGCTGACGGTATTCGAGATTGTCGGGGGCGAAGGTGACCTTGCAGCCCAGATTGACCAGGATTTCCATCACCTGCTGCATTCGCATCGACCCCGCGTCCTGGTCGGGCGTCAGCATGCAGGCGTCGATCACCAGCACCCGGCGCTTGGCCCACCGGTCGCGCTCGAGCTCGGGTGCGACGCCATTGGGCCGGTGTGAGGCAAGCGCGTCCGCCCACTTGGTCGCAAACGTGCTTTGATTCACCACCTGATGACGCTTTACGCCTGTGGTCTCGTCGGTTCCCGAGGTCGCGCCTTCGAAATGGGCGACGACGGCGCGTGGCTGGTAAAAGACCTTGCGCCCCGCGGCGCGCACCGCGAATGCCAGATCCACGTCCTCGTAATATGCCGGCGCGAATCGCTGATCGAATCCACCGAGCTCTCCGAACAACCGCGCCGGAATCGCAAGACAGGCTCCCGAACAGTAGTCCACCTCGCGCACATAGTTGTATTCGGGCTTGTCCGGGTCATCGTTCCGGCCGTAGTTCCATGCCGAGCCATCGCGCCAGACAATGCCGCCGGCTTCCTGTAGCCTGCCGTCCGGATAGATGAGCTTGGCGCCGACCAGTCCGGCGTCCGGATGACGCTCGAAGACCGCCAGCATCGCGTCGAGCCAGCCCGCGGTCGCAATGGTGTCGTTGTTAAGGAAGATCAGGATCTCGCCACGCGAAACGCCGGCGGCGCGATTGCAGCTGCCGACAAAACCGGTGTTGGTATCGTTGCGCACGAAACGCACGCCGCTGACGACGGAAAGTGCCGCCTCCGCCGGTTCCGGCGAGGCGTCGTCGAGAACCACAATCTCGTAAGTTCCCGCGGGCGTGTTGGCGTGCAGGCTTGCAAGACAGGTGTAGGTGAGGAGCGGTTTCGCGTGGACCGGGATGATGATGCTCACGCGAGGATTCGGGCACGGGACGAATGAAAGCGGCGCGATCTCCGGCGCCTGGACGAAGCCCGTCCCGGTCGAAGGAACGAATCGGCGAGAGCGCATGAGCCTGCGCGCGACCCGTCGCGTCAGCGCCGCGGCGCCCTCGTCGCGGAGAATCGACAAGGCTATCCCGGCATAACGGGGGGACTGTCGAACCGACATCCAGCGTGCACGCAGGTGGGCGAGCGCGATCCTGGCACGCTGTACGCTGTGCCGAAGCGGCTCACTCGCGCGCCAAATGGTGCTCGTCTCCAACTCGTTGATCCGGGCCTGCGTTGCGGTGAGCTGCGTCTCGATTCTGCCAATGTGCAGCTGGGTAGCAATCTGTTCTCTCAACGCGGTAAGAAGCTGTGCCGCAAGCGCCTCGCGATCGAGTTGCGCGCGATCGCGAATCGCTCGAAATTCCTCGAGCTCGGCGTCGACCACCGCAACACGTCGCTTGAGCTCGTCGCGCGCTTCGCTATGTCCGCATTCCACGCCGGCGCTGAATAGTTGCGGCAGTGGAATCTGCTGGTCCGCGACGGGGTCCGCGGCAAGATACCAGTGTCGCGCGTCGAGCGGCAGCGGCGCCAGGCTATGCGAGCGCGTGCGTGGCGACGCCGGCAAACGCGCAAGATAGGCTGCGAGATGGCGCTGGGGATCGGTCACTTGATCGCGACTCGGGAGAGGGCCGGACGCGTGATCGACCCGAGAGCGCCCGCCTTCAGCAAGGCCTCGTTCCACTCGGCTGGCGTCGCGTCCCATCGCACGACCACTGCGCGCGGGTGGCCGGACGCGCGCTCGGCGAGCGCGCCTAATGCGGAAACCACGATAGCGGTTCCGGCCGCGAGTGCGACTGAAAGCGTGTACGAGTAGGTCTCGGGCACCTGCGCCGGAAACCAGATTACATCGGGCCGCTCGGCGGCGATGAGGGTCGTCAGGCCTTCTTCCGCATATTGACCATGGATGGACAATGGTGCGTCGGGCCACTGCGGAAGCGGCTCGGTGGTCGCTCCGAGAACACGAAATGACAACGGCAAGCGGCGCGCGCGCGCATCGATAGCACAGGCGGCGACGACCCGAAGACCTTTTTCCGGCGAAAGATTGCCTAGAGTCATCACCCGAGTGATCCTGCCCGGCTCGATGAGCGGCGTTTCGGGATGAGGCATCACCAATGCATCGACGTCGGGGAAATAGCGCGCGACGCGCTGCGCAACGTCGTGGGAGGGTGCAAGCACGCGGTCGGCGCCGCGCAGCAGTTGGCCCAGCGCGCCTCGCCACGAGGTGATGTCCATTCCCCATTGCCCGGGCCGCCGCGTCAGACACGCGGCGCAGCCGAGCGCGTCAGGCTCGCCGCAATAACGCCCATCCTCCGCGTCGAGGTGATATTGCGGGCAGATCGCGTAATAGTCGTGCAGCGTGCAGTCGTACGGCACGCCTACTCGACCGGGCAGGTCCAGCACCGCGCGCGGGAGGCCATGCACGTGATGAAAATGCATCCGCACCAGCCCGAGCCAGCGTAACAGCGATACCAGCGCGGGCAACTCGGCAGGCAAAGCGAAATAGGCGGTGAAACCCTCGCCTTTCTTCGGCCATGACAGCTTCACGGTGTCGCCCGCGCCCGGCTGCAGCAGCAGGACATCGCATCGCTCGCTCACCATCTCGGCCAAGTCATCCATGTGTCGACGAATGCCGCCGCCCCATCCGTGGGCGACGAAAAGCAGAAGCTGTCGCGGAGACTCCGCCAGTCGCAGGAGATCCACCCGACGCTGAAAGCTCCGCGCCGGATCGCGCGCAGCAAACTCCGCGCGCTGCGCCGGGTAATGCGGATAGAGCTTGCCCAGCGCTCTCTCTGCGCGAGCCGCGAGGTCCTGCGCATCGGCGGCTCCGAATGCGGTTTCACCCCAGTGCCAGACATAGACATCGGCGGCGAGCGCGTGCCGGAAACCGGCGCCCGACGCACGCAGACAAAAATCCTGCTCGACACCGTAATCGCTGCCCAGCGGACCACCGTCGAACGGTCCAACCGCGTCAAGACACGCGCGGCGCATGAACACGCACGGCCCGCAGGCAAGCGGCGTTGTGACCGAGGAGTTCGCATTGGCGCGACGAAACAAGAGGTCCAGCGAGCCGAGCGTGTACTCCGCCGGCATCGCGTTCCTGACATCGGTCCGCGGGTAACCCGCGATGCCGCCGTAGTTGGTGAACGGGACGACAGTGCCGATGTCGCGAGCGGCGGAAGCGGGGGCGACGAGCCGATCGAGCCAGTCGTTGGCGACTTCGGCGTCGCTGTGGAGTATGACGACGTCGCGCTCGGGGTGAAGCGCGTTCGCGCGGTTGACTGCCGCGGCGAAACCCTGGCGCAGCGGCTGCTCGATCAGCGTCAGACGCGAGCGCTCCGCGAGCTCGCGCAACCAGCGAACAAGCTCAGGCTCCGGGCACGCGTCGTTGACCGCGATCAGCTCGAAAGGCGTCTGCTGCTTGCTGGACAATACGCTTTCGATGCAACGCCGCGTCGCCTCGACGCCGCGATAGACCGGGACGATGACGTCGATCGTCATCTGCCCCTCGCGTCGAATAGGCGTCTGACACGCCCGAGGGGCCAGCGCAGCCATCCGCGCCAGGACTCGCGGTGCGCGAGCCGCGCCCTGGTCTCCTCGAGCGCGCCCGAGACTTGTGCAAACGCCTCTTGCGTACGCCTGAGCTCGGCGTCCAGCGATGTCACGCGCAAGCTCACCGCTTCTTCGCGTTGGCGCGAGCTTGCGAGGTCGTTCACCGCAACCACCAAATCGGCAAGCCTCGCCTCGGCAATCTTGCGCGCATCCAGTTCATCCCAAAACAGGCGCTTTTCGGCGAGCAAGGCGCGCTCGTAGTCGCGGTAGAGCGAGAGCGCTCCGTCGTCGAAAATGGATAAGTCAGGAAGCTCCGGAAGGGCAGCCTGCGCGGCGCCACACACGACCACGTAATACATTGCCGGCGCAGGGGCCTTCTGATCCTCCACCCGATCGTCGATCAACGCAATGAGCTCGGCACCACGCGAGGTGGTATCACCCTCCCGCCACAAGAGCGAATGCGCGAGCGCGCGCTGACCATACCAGTGCTGCCGTGGAAACCGAGCACCAAGCATTGTCGCAAGCTCATCACGGTCAAGCTCGTGCACATGAAAATGATTGTCGTAGCCGCTTTCTCCGGAGTAAATCGTCTTGTTCGGCGATGAGAGGATCAGCGCACCGTCCGGCGCCAGCACGCGCCTGAATTCAGCGAGCATTGCCGCTTGAGACGACAAATGCTCGATGGTCTCGAACGATATCACGCGGTCGACACTGGAGTCGTCGAGCGGCAAGGCGTCACAGGCTCCGGAAACGAAGCGCAGATTCGACCTTCCTCCATAGCGGCGTGTCGCATGCGCGATCGCGGCATGGTCGATATCGACGCCGACGACCTCGGCCGCCGTGCCCGCGAGCAGCCAGCTGCCGTAGCCTTCGCCGCATGCGGCATCGAGCACCCGCTTGCCCGCGACGGCAGGCAACGCGACGCAATAGCGGTGCCAATGCTCGTACCAGATCGCGCCCCTGGCTTCGGGCGTGAAGCGTTCACCGGTGAATGGTAGAAAGGCGGTCAAGGAGGAGCGAGCCCGGCACAGGAATAGGGGGCGAACCGGATTTCGTCGAGGCGGCGGCAACCTGCCATTTTACGCCGGCCGCCGGGCCGGTCCAAACGACCGTGCAGAATCGACAAGCTAGTCGATCTCGATCAACACCGGCTGGTGATCGGACGCCTGCGTCTTCTGATCGACCCGCACTTGCCGGATACGCGGCACCAGGTCGGCCGACACGAAGATGAAATCGCAGTGCAGTTCCGGCTCGCCGGGCCGCTCTTTTTCGTAGATCTTGAAAGTCGCCGGATGGGCCCGGCCGGGTTGTGCGACCTCCCATGCATCGATAAGCGGAGGCGTACCGTCAGCGAACGTTTCGCACATCCGCGCATGAAGGGCATCGTCGGGCTCGAAATTAAAGTCGCCGGTAATGATGGTTCCCGCCGGACGCAGCAGGGTGTGAAAAGGCCCGCCGCTGGTGTCGACAATGCTGCCGAGACGGGCGTGGCCACTGCCTTCGGAATAGATCCGGCGCAACGCATCGACCTGCGCCGCGCGCTTCGCGGCGCCGTAATACTCGAGATGGGTGGTGATGACGCGCACCGCGGCGAGCTCGGTCGACAAGACCACTTCCAGAGCGATCCGCGGCATTCCATTGATGCCGGCCTCGACCGGATACGGGAGCAGATGACGAAAGACCTGACCGACGGGAAGCCGCGACAGCACCATGTTGCCGAAATGCCGGCGGCCGCCATCGTCCGCCGGCACGTCGACCGCCACCCCCGGCACCGGCGCGTAGCCAGGGAGGAGTCGCGCGAGCTCGACAAACTGGTTTTCGCCGCGACTGCCGGTAAGGCGCGGCGCGGGATAATTGTTGGCGATCTCCTGCAGGCACAGAACGTCGAAATCGGCGATCGCCTTTGCATGCTTTACGATGCGGGACGGATCGACTTTGCGGTCGACGCCGCGGCACCATTGGACGTTCCAGGTGATGAGCTTCATTTAATGCCTGCGCGCATGAACGATTGGACGAATTGTCGCTGAAAAAGCAGGAACGCGATCAGCAGCGGTGCGCTGGTCAGCAAGGTCGCGGCGGTGATGATCGACCAATCGATGCCCTGGTCGGTGGCCGAGAAAACCTGCAGGCCTACGGTCAGCGGCCGTGATTCGACCGAGTTGGTAATGATCAACGGCCAGAGAAAATTGTTCCAGTGAAAGCTTACGCTGACCAGAGCATAGGCGAGGTAAACGGGCCGCGCTAAGGGCACGTAGACTTTCCACAACACCTGCAGCGGCGTGCAGCCTTCGACCCGCGCCGCCTCGTCGAGCTCTTTGGGAATGGTCTTGAACGTCTGGCGCAGGAGAAAGATCCCGAAGGCGCTCGCCATGTACGGCAAACCGATGGCAACGATCGTATCTCGCAGCCCCAATGCGCCCATCGTGCGGTAATTCTCGACGATCAATACGTCGGGCATGACCATCAACTGGAGGAGTACCAGCGCGAAGAAGAGGTTGCGGCCCGGAAAGACGAACCGTGCAAACGCGTACGCAGCCAGCGTGCACAGTACGAGCTGAGCGGCGAGAATCATCGTGCACAGCAGGATGGTATTGAGAAAATAGCGCGCAAAAGGCGCCGCCGCCCATGCCCGGGCGAAGTTGTCCAGCGTCAGCGGCGCAGTGGGGACGAAATGCGTCGAGTACTCGCCCGGATGGAATGCCGTCCAGATCGCGTACGCCAGCGGCAGAATCCACAGCGCGCCCAGAAGCCACGCTCCGGCCGTTTCCAGACCGTGCCCCAGGTACACGGAACGCGATGAATGAACGGAGCTCATTGGTAATGGACCTTGCGTTCCAGAAACCAGAACTGTAGCAGCGCGACCACGCCCAGGAGCAGCAGCAGCACCATGGTCAGTGCCGCGGCGTACGCCGAATCCCAGAACCGGAAGCCGATTTCGTAAATGTAATAGAGCAGCAATTCGGTCGCATTGTCGGGGCCGCCTCGGGTCATGACCACGACATGATCGACCAGCCTAAAGGCATTGATGACCGCATTGACCAGCACGAACAGGGTCGTCGGCATCAACAAAGGCAGCGTCACGCGCCGGAAAAAATAGGCACGCGATGCGCCTTCGATCGCCGCCGCCTCGGCGAGTTGCGGCGACATCTGCTGCAGCGCGGCCAAGTAGAAGATCATGAAAAACCCGGCCTCCTTCCAGACCGTGACCACCATCAGGGCAGCCAGGGCGCTGTTCTTGCTGCCGAGCCAATTGTGCGCCGGCAGACCGAAGGCGCCGGTAATCTGCTCGAGCAGCCCATACTCGGGCGTATAGAAAAAAAGCCAGATATTGGCGACGGCGATCATCGGCAGCACCGTAGGCGTGAAGTAGGCGAGCCTCAAAAACCCGCGGCCGGCGATTTTTCCGTTGACCCAGACGGCCATTAGCAGCGCGAGCGCGATCGACAGCGGAATCGTGCCCAGCGCGAACCACAGGTTGTTGGTCAGCGATTGCCAGAAGATCGGATCGTCGATCAGCTGAGCGTAGTTGTCGACGCCGACAAACGTCGACGCCCGCGACCCTTTCGGCGTCGAACGGAAGCTGTGCCAAAGCGTGGCGACCGCGGGATAGTGCGTAAAAAGCGCGAGCAGCACCGCGGCTGGCAAGAGAAGCAGCCAGCCGTATAGCCATTGCGCGGAACGAGTCATCTTGCGGTGCGCCGCGCCTGCATCATTTTCGATACGGCCGAAGGAGCCGCTCGGCCTCGCGCTGTGAATCCTTCATCGCCTGCTCGGCGCTTTTGGTGCCGGTGAGCCCCGCCTGCAAGCCGTCGTTGAGCGCCTTGGT